>CAZCPH010000109.1:0-5769 GCA_964500105.1 uncultured Mariniphaga sp.
CAGAAAGCATAAACGGGTCACCGCCCGAAAGTAGCACATCGCGCACCTGCGGTGTATTTTTAATGTATTCGATTCCCTTTAGCAATTGTTCTTTCGATGGAATGGAATCCACATCGCCCACTTTTCGCTTGCGGGTGCAGTGCCGGCAATACATGGAACAAACGTTACTTACATGAAACAAAACCCTGTCGGGGTAACGGTGGGTGATTCCTTCCACCGGACTATCGGTATCTTCCGAAAGCGGATCTTCCATGTCGGTTTTCAAAACCGTTAACTCGTTTATGTTGGCAAAAGCCTGCTTAAAAACCGGATCGTTTTTGTAATTTTCGGTATCGATTAACGAAAGATAGTATGGAGTAACCGACAATGGAAACCTGTCCAGCGTTTCTTTCATCAGCCTTTTTTCCTCCTCCGGGAATTCAATCCCCGAAAGAAACTCAAATTTATCAATTGTTTTTACTGCGTGTTTTAACTGCCATTTCCAGTCCTTCCAGTTTGAAATATTACTTTCAGGTGTAATCCGTTTGGCAATTTCCTGTTGCGTATCATTAAATATTTCCATAAAATTAGTTTCTATGCGAACAAAAATAGCAATTTATATTCAGGCAACCAATGTTTTTCACCTTCTCACATTTGGAACATTACATGTTAAACAACTGAACTACTGCTATATCTAAAGCATATTCAGGATATATTATGCAGGAGGTTTAACAAAGAATTAATCTGATATTGTATCTACAGGAAATATATTCAGTTTCAGACCGGATTTTTGCTTTCAAGAAATTCATCGCTTGAAATCACAGGGAAAGCCTCCATTTCATCAATTTCAAGAATATTTACCAGCATCTCGAGACTATCCTGTATTTTTTTTAACTGGTTCTCATTCAACTTTTCCAGTTTTTCCTCCAGTTTTTCGTGCAACAGGGAGGGCATTCTCTGCATAAGGTTATCCCCTTTGGATGTCAATGCAATGGTAACCACCCTTTTATCGCCCGACTTGGGTAACCGGGCGACCAAACCTTTGGCTTCCAAACGATTTATTATACCACTTGTAGTACTTGCATTCAGGTTCAGAAATTTCCGAATATCGCCTTGCCCTGCCCTGTAACTTTCCGCATCGTGCAAACACAAAACCTGTGGAATACTTACTCCATATTCCTTTTCAATCTTTTTTGATTCGAGGTTGATCGAACGGACAATTTTCCGGATTTTTATCAAAATTTCAGTGGTATCCATAGCTTTCACTCCATTTTTTCAAACTCAAATTAAAAGAAATTCCCTGAATTTTCAGCAAAATGTTCTGTTAACACAAAGAAATCCATAAATTTGAAACCTGAAATAGTGAATAAACCATAAAAACCTTAAAAGGATGATTAAAAAAATGACAGTCAGGATTTTATTATTAACAGGAATTGTGGCATTTATGGCACAAGCCTTTACCGGTTGCACTCCGGCTCCCAAAGAAAAATACATTGGGTTACAGTTGTACTCTGTTCGCGATGCAATGAAAACTGATGTTCCCGGAACAGTTGCAAAAGTGGGCGAAATGGGCTACAAATTTGTGGAAGCTGCCGGTTACAGCGATGGACAGTTTTACGGAATGTCTCCTGCAGACTTTAAAGCGCTCTGCGAAACCAACGGACTGGAGTTTATTGGCTCGCACACCGGCCAGGATGTACCGGATTCAGCCAACTGGGAAAACACCATGGCCTGGTGGGATCAGGCAATTGAAGCTCACGCTGCGGCTGGTGTCAAATGGATTGTTCAGCCCTGGATGGGCCGTACCGGCTACGAAAGCCTTGAAGGGTTGAAAAGGTATTGTGAATATTTTAACGCCGTTGGCGAAAAATGCAATGCAAAAGGCATTCGTTTCGGGTACCACAACCACGCCAACGAATTTACCACAGAATTTGAAGGCAAACCGGTTTACGACTGGATGCTGGAATTGACCGACCCGCAAAAGGTGATGTTCCAGATTGACCTTTACTGGGCAGTTGAAGGCGGGAAAAACCCGGTGGACTACTTTAACAACTATCCGGGCAGATTTGAAGTTTGGCACATTAAAGATAAGGAAGAACTTGGCGCCAGCGGCATGATGGATTTTGAAAGTATGTTTGCTGCCCGCCAGCAATCGGGCGCCAAATACGGTGTTGTAGAAGTTGAACAATACAATTTTGAACCGGTTGTCAGCTGTGAAAAAAGCCTCCAGTTTCTTTTGGAAGCTGATTATGTTGATTTTTACTAACTGAAACATTTTCAGTTTAAAAAACCCGTGGTTTGATTCACTTACCACGGGTTTTTTATGTTCAGAATTTTCCGAATTTAAAAGTTAACCCGAAATGCAGGCCATTCAAAACATTTTCATCCATTCCCAACAATTCAATGTTGGAAGTATAGCGGTAACTTAAAGTTGCTGCCGTACGAAAAAACCGGGCCAGGTTAAACTCCAGTTCAACAGCCGGCTCAACGATAAAAAAGAAATCGCCTTCGGCAGATTCGTAATGCGGATAATCCCAGTAACCAGGTGCATAACTGCGGTACAACCCGGCACCACCCACACCAAACAATACCGGAAAGGCCACATGTACCGGCTTTAAGCCACCAACAATAGGTTCAATGAAAATTCCGCCATAACCGCCACCAAGCGAATATCTCAGGTCTTCATTTTCGTTCCAGCGGTAGCTATCCAGGTTATTCACAAAGCCGTAGCCTGCAATTCCCAACGCAGTGGCACGGTTGAAAATTAAAGCCAGCCTTCCGCCTGAAACCAGTGCATCTTTCCCGTCAATTTGGGAATACCCCATGGAAAATCCACCGTAAAAACCCAGACTTTGCTGATTGGAAAACAACGTCTGAAATTCATTTTCTCTCTGTTCTTCCTGCGCATATGCATATGCAACAGCCCATACCAATAGCATTAGCATCATTAATTTTTTCATCGCTAAAATTTTAATTGTTATTGTTTCTGTTTTCTGTAAAAACTAAAAAAGATACTTTATTGTGAGTGCAAAATCGGGCAAACGAACATCAAAACCATGCCGTCCGAACACATCGAAAAACGGTTTCACTTCAAAACCAGCTTTTACAGGTGCTTCATAAAACATGTATTCAACGCCAACAACTCCATCTAATCCGGCAATTATGGAACGCTTTGTTTCTTCGTACCGGATATTTCCTTCAAAGTTGGTTTCATCCCAGCTTTCGAAGCCAAAATGGGCACCGGCGCCATAAAAAAACACCAGTTGGTAAGAAAACGGAAACAGGTCGTACTGGTAAAACTCTGTCAATGCATGCAGTTGAACACCACGGTTGCGAACTGAAAGCAACCCACGCAATGAATGCATTTCACTTGTGTAGTAGCGGTATTCCACACCGGGGTTTATCCACCCTGCCCGAATACCTGCTGCCTGTTTAAACCCCTGGGCGCTTGCACCCGAAATTGTCAAAATAAAAGCTGCCAAAAACAAAATCCGTTTCATGAAATGCATGTTTTTGGGTCTAAATTACCTAATTTTTATGAATTACGCTTCCCGAACCGGAAACATGTGTTTCAACACTGGGAAATCCACCATAAAAAACGTTCCCGCTGCCTGATATTGCTGCGGTTAAATAGCGCTCCACATAAATCCAGAGATTGCCTGACCCTGAGATTTTTGCATCGCAATCGCGTACTTCCAGGTCCCAGGCGTCGATTTCGCCGGAGCCGCTGATGACAATATCTGCCGCGCGCGAACTTCCTGAAATATACAAAAGTCCTGAGCCGGAAACAACCGCATCAATTGAGAGTGCATCCACTGCAGTTTCGATGGAGCCGGACCCGGAAACCACAAAATTGAATTCATCGCCTTCAAAAAAACCGGTGGTGATGCTGCCTGATCCGCTCTGCACAATTCCATCGATGTATGGAACAGTGACAAAAACTTCGACGGGCAAACGGTTTCTCAAACTGTGCAACCCACGGGTGTGAATTTTTAAATTGCCGTGTCTTACATCGGTTTCGATGAAAGGCAGAAGGTTCGATTCGGCATGAACCACCACATCAAATTCAGGTCCCGGCGAAATATGCACATCAAAATCTCCTTCGGATGAAACAGACGAAAATGCCGGAACAAGGCGGGCTTCACTTCCGGGAATTCCATTTCCCCGAATAATTAAATCATCGACGCAGCCGGTAGTTGCAATTAACAGCAATACCGCACCTGCGACAAGCAGTTGAATTGTTTTCATGTAAAAATTGTTTTGTTTTCTGTTTAAATTGCTTTTTTACAAGACTATCAACTTTCTGATTTGTTACAGTTTGAGTTAAAAAAAATTAAAAATTTCTGTTTACTGCAAAAAAAAGCCGGAAACATAATGCCTCCGACTCTGTACTGATGCCATTCAGTAAATATTTCTACGCACCGCTAAAATCAACGCCTTCGAACAATATTGAAGGGATAAGCCAGGATGAATTTTCATTTACATCGTTTCCAACTTCGCCAATTTTCGCCCAGAGCTCTTTCATGTTTCCGGTGATGTTCATTTCGGAAACAGGTTGAACTATTTTGCCGTTTTCAATTAAAAAACCTTCAATTCCGTAAGAAAAATCGCCGGTTGAACCGTTGCTGTTTCCGCCGTTGAACCCGGTAACCAGAATCCCGCGGTCAACAGTTGCTGTCAACCCAGCCAAATCCTTGTCTCCCAACTGAAAAACCAGATTTGTATTGCTTCCCGATGTGGGTTCCATACCCAGCTTTTTTCCATAATAGGTATCGATAAAGTAATTTTTGAGGACTCCATTTTCGAACACCGGCCGTTTTTTAGTTGCCAGCCCTTCGTTATCGAACAACCTGCTGCCACGACCTGAAACGATAAACGGATCATCAAAAACCGAAAGCTTTTCGGAAAATACCTTCTCTCCCAGCTTGTCGATTAAAAAAGAATTTTTTTGCTGAATTGAAGAACCATTCAATGCAGAAATGAGCGGACTAAACAAACGTGAAACTGCACGGTTTTCAACAATCATGGACATTTTACCCGATCCCAGCTTTTTCTGGCCGATTTTTTTCAGTGCACGTTGGAGCGCTTTCTGTCCAACATCCTGTTTCATCAGCTGATCGTAAAAAATTGCCGATTCACTCCAGTAAGATTCAGGACGGGCATCGCCGCCTTTCACCGAAACCTGGGCATTAAGGCCGTAGTACGAATTGGCTGAATCGCCTTCAAACCCGTTGCTGGTTACCATTACCCGTTCATTCAATCCGTCGTAATAACTTGCAGTAACAGAAATAATCCGTTCATCTTTGCCCAAAACCTCCCTCTCTGCCTCAAACGCAAGGTTTATTTTTTCCTGAGGATCACAGGAATCAAAGTTTTTGTCCATGGTATTTAAGTCCACGCCTCCGCCTTTGTAATAAAGATCCGGGTTGGGCAGTGTTCTGAATTCGTCTTCGAAAAGAAAACGTGTGCCTGCAATGGCTTCCTCAATAAAATGAGCCAGCTCTTCCTTTTTCAATCGATTGGTGGAATGGGCAGAATACCGGTTATCCACAAAAAGCCGGACAGACAGGTTACTTTGAATGGCCTGTTCCAGTTTGTCGATTTTTTGTTCGCGCACTTCCACACTGCTGCTCCGGCTGTTCGAAATGGATACGCTGGCATGTTGTGCTCCGTTTTCCAGCGCATGATTTATGGCCCATTTGGCCAGACTGTATTTTTCTTCTAATGTCATTCCCGCAATTCTTTAAATTTACACATACTTTAAACCGAACCACCTACGGTGAGTTTCTT
>CAZCPH010000109.1:5779-6510 GCA_964500105.1 uncultured Mariniphaga sp.
ACCGGAACCGATTGCCCGTCTTTGCCACAGGTCCATGTTCCGTTATCAATCATATAATCGTTGGCTACCATGGTAATATCGGCCAGTGCCTGCGGACCGTTACCAATAATATTGATGTCTTTTATGGGTTGGGTAAGCCTTCCTTTTTCAATCAGATACCCGGATTTCACAAAAAAAGTAAAATCGCCGGCACCAATTTTCACTTCGCCATTACTGAAATTATCGACATAAACTCCATAGTCCACACTGGAAATAATGTCTTCTTTTGAATGAGGTCCGGGCTCCATATAGGTAGCTCGCATACGCGGTAGCGGAATGCTTCTGAACGATTCGCGACGCCCGTTTCCGGTGGGTTCAACACCATAAAAATTTGCACTGATACGGTCGTGAATGTAACTGTTTAAAACGCCATCCTTAACCAACCAGGTTTTCTGAACGTCGTTCCCTTCGTCGTCGATGTTTATGGATCCCCGGTTGTTTTCCAGCGTACCGTCATCGATGATATTCACAAAACTTTCGGCTACTTTTTTTCCCATTTTATCGCTGAAAATTGAAGTTCCCTTTCGGTTAAAATCTGCTTCAAAGGTGTGTCCGATGGCTTCGTGCAGTAAAATGCCCGAACCGCCGGCACCCATAACCACCGGCATTTCACCGGCCCTGGGTTTTGTGGCTTCAAAAAGCAGGTTTGTGCGGTCAACAGCTTCCTGTGCCAGTTCATTCACCAAATCTTC
>CAZCPH010000109.1:6559-9473 GCA_964500105.1 uncultured Mariniphaga sp.
GCGGGCAGCATAGGCATTCTCAATTCTACCGTCTTTTTGCATAATGCAAACAGCGCCAAAATTTACCATTGGCCTGTAATCGTAGGTCAAACGACCTTCAGAGTTGTAAAACAAAACATATGACGTTTCATCGCTCATAAAGGCATTTACCTTAATCACCTTCTCATCCAGCGAAAAAACCTTGTCGTTAATTTTTTGCACATAAGGAACTTTATCCTCAACCGAAACATCCTCCCACTTACGAAGAATATTGTAATAACCGGACGGAACTTTTTCTGTCAGCCCGGGCGGATTGTAACTTTTCCCTTCACTGGCAATACTGGCAGCCATTGTGGCAGCATTCAGCATGGCATCGGGAGTAATCGTTTCTGAATAGGCAAATCCGGTTTGGTCGCCTTTCAGCACCCTGATGCCCACCCCGAAACCAATATTGGAGAACGCCCGGTTAACCTTACCGTCTTCCAGTCCCAAACTGTTGGATTTTTTATGCTCAAAAAACAAATCGGCATAATCGCCACCTTTACTCATAGCCGCTGCAATAACACTTTGCAACATTTCGGCCGAAACCTCAAAATGATCTAAATAACTTTTCACGTTTCCGGATATTTGTATGTTTTGGAATGGCTGCAAAAAAGGTGGAAGAATTACTCCACCAGCTGCAACCGCTCCGGTTGTTTTTATAAAACTTCGTCTGTCTGTTCTCATCTCTTTCTGTTAATCAGTGGGTGAAAATAATCATTTGCAAACAATCTGTATAATTTCTTTTGATTAGAATCAGACAGAACCTTCGGTTGAAAATTACAATTCGTTCAGCAATTTCGGTTTATCGGGAAAACTCACTTCTCTGAAATATGACAATTCAATCAATTTTTGAAAAAAAACACAAGACCCTCGTTTTTCATGTCTCTTTAAGTAAATATTATCAATTTTATGCAGATATACCATCATTTTTTAGCGGTCTGTTAAAAAAATAACAACTTTTTTATAAAAATGCCCCTTATTTTGATGGGGTGATTTAAAAAAACATCTATTTTTGGTTCAGAAATAATTTAAAATATTTAGTTATGGCAAAATTCAGATTAAAAGCATTGGAAGAAGTCCTCAACCGCGAACCCAAAGAAGTTTCCAGAGAGGATAATCCGGTATCGAACTATTACGGGAAATTGGTGTTCGACCAGCCCAAAATGAAAAAATACCTTTCGAAGGAGGCATTCAATGCGGTTATGGATGCCATTGAAAATGGTACGACCATTGACAGAAAAATGGCCGACCAGATTGCACAGGGAATGAAATCGTGGGCGCTGGAAAACGGTGCAACCCACTATACCCACTGGTTTCAGCCATTAACTGATGCTACTGCAGAAAAACATGACGCATTTATAGAGCACGGCGATAAAAACGGTGTTATTGAGGCATTCTCGGGGACATTGCTGGCCCAGCAGGAGCCCGATGCTTCATCGTTTCCCAGCGGCGGCATCAGACAAACATTTGAAGCACGCGGCTACACAGCCTGGGACCCCACTTCACCCGCTTTTATCAGCGAAACCACGTTAACCATACCAACAGTTTTTATTTCCTACACCGGTGAAGCACTCGATTATAAAACTCCCCTTCTCAGGGCTTTAAGCGCCGTTGACAGAGCTGCCACTGCTGTTTGCCAGTATTTCGACAAAAATATAACTTCGGTAAGTGCTAACCTGGGTTGGGAACAGGAGTACTTTTTAATTGACGAGGCGCTTTTCATGGCACGACCTGACCTGGTGCTGACCGGCCGAACTCTGATGGGGCATGCCTCGTCGAAAGACCAGCAGCTGGATGACCACTATTTCTCATCCATACCAACGCGCGTGAACCGGTTTATGCAAGACGTGGAAAATGAAGCCTACAAACTGGGCATTCCGGTAAAAACACGTCACAACGAGGTTGCACCCAACCAGTTTGAACTGGCTCCTATTTTTGAAGAAGCGAACCTGGCCAACGACCACAACCAGCTGGTGATGGACATCATGCAGAAAATTGCCCGCAGGCACAAATTCCGCATTCTTTACCACGAAAAACCGTTTGCAGGAATAAACGGCTCAGGAAAGCACAACAACTGGTCGCTATCGACCAATACGGGGGTAAACCTTTACTCACCCGGGAAAAATCCTAAATCGAACCTGCTGTTTCTCACATTCGTAATTAACACGCTGAAAGCAGTTTATGACAATCAGGATTTACTACGCGCAAGTATTTACCATGCCGGGAACCAGCACCGGCTTGGCGCAAACGAAGCCCCCCCTTCCATCATTTCTGCATTTTTGGGAGCTGAAGTATCAAGAATGCTCGACTTAATGGAAGAATCGGTTGTTGATCGTAAAATGACTCCGGATGAAAAAACCGCACTAAAACTGAATATCGGCCGAATCCCGGAAATTATTCTGGACAACACCGACCGGAACCGCACCTCGCCGTTTGCGTTCACCGGAAACCGATTCGAATTTCGTGCGGTAGGTTCATCTGCTAACTGCGCTTCAGCTTTAATTGCTTTAAATTCAGTTGTAGCCAGCCAACTCAACAAGTTTAAAACCGAAGTTGACGAGCTGATTGAAAAAGGAACCAAAAAAGATGAAGCTATTTTCCAGGTGCTGAAAGACCTGATTATTAAATCGAAACCCATTCGCTTTAACGGCGACGGCTATAGCGCAGAATGGGTTGCTGAGGCTGCGAAAAGAGGCTTAACCAATGTAAACAGTGTTCCTGAAGCACTTGCAGTTTACGACCGGCCCGAAGTCATTGGGATGTTTAAAAAGCTTGGTGTTCTCAATAAGTCGGAACTGCACGGAAGGGTGGAAGTGGAATACGAAAAATTCATTATGAAAATTCAGATTGAAGCACGTGTTCTGGGCGACCTGGCCATCAACCACATTGTTCC
>CAZCPH010000110.1:0-9432 GCA_964500105.1 uncultured Mariniphaga sp.
AGAAAAAGGCTTTTCTGTTGCCTGACTATTGCAATGGTGGAGAGCTTTACATCGGATTGGAAAATACAGAACCCACCCAAACAGTATCGTTGCTGGTTCAGGTGCTTGAGGGAAGCGAAAATCCGGAGGCCGATTCGTTTACCGGTAAACAGAAAGTGGAATGGTCGGTACTTTGCCAAAACCATTGGAAACAGTTGGACAGCGATTATATGATTGCCAACGAAACCGACAACTTTTTGAAATCGGGAATCGTGAAGTTTTCCATTCCCAAAGAAGCCGGCAAAGAGAACACCCGCCTTGCTTCCGGTTTTATCTGGGTAAAAGCCAAAATTCACAAAAAATTCGATGCAGTAAGCAAAGCCATTGCCATTCATGCACAGGCGGTAACAGCGCAGTTTGCCAACAACGGAAATGAGTTGTCGCATTTGCAGAACGGACTGGAAGCCAAAACCATTTCGAAACCGGTTCAGCGGGTTTCTGCAGTAAAAGGCTTAACACAGCCGTATGCTTCGTTTGGCGGAAAACCACAGGAATCGGATACTGCGTATTATCGCCGCATCAGCGAACGGTTGCGGCATAAAAACCGGGCAATTACCATCTGGGATTACGAACACCTCATCCTTCAGCAGTTTCCAAAAATTTACAAGGTAAAGTGCTTAAATCATACATCTTACACCATAAAAGAAAATGAAGACGGCAAGAAAGAAGTTGTAACCCGTTTTCTTGCTCCGGGACATGTGCTGGTTATTGTGATTCCCGATATTGTAAACACCAATGTTTTCGATCTTTATAAACCACGGGTGAGTAAAGCTACATTGAATGAAATTCAGGCATTTGTAAACGAACGAAACAGCCTGCATGTAAATGTTGTGGTTGCAAATCCTGAATACGAAGAGGTAACTGTTAGTCTGAAGGTGAAATTCAGAAAAGGTTTCGATGAAAGCTTCTATCTGAAAAAGCTGAACGAAGACATTACCCGGTTGCTTTCGCCATGGGCATTTAAGCAAACGGTAAAAATAGAGTTTGGAACCACCCTGCACCGAAGTACACTCATTCATTACATCGAAAAGTTGCAATATGTTGATTATGTTGAAGATGTAATGATGAAAAAAGATGGAAAACCCTATGCCTTCGTGAGTCCTGAAACTCCGATTGCCATTCTTGTTTCGGCAAGACAGCATGAACTTTCTCTTGCTTCGGAAACCTGCAACGAAACCGTTGAAACAGAAGAAATATGCCAGAAATAAACAAACATATTACCCTGCCTAAAAACGTGGCCACCGGCGACGACCTCGATTTTTCTTTCCTGAGAAAAATGGGACAGGAGTATATCGAACAACTGGCCAGCGACCTGTGGACCGATTACAACACGCACGATCCGGGAATCACCATTCTGGAGATGCTGGCCTATGCAATCACCGATTTGGGAGCTCGTTTGGAAATGCCGCTGGAAAATATTCTGGCGCCGGAAGATGAAAATTCACCCTCAATTGGCGAACAGTTTTTTAATGCAATTCAGATTTTGCCTTCGAAACCGGTCACCGAAGCCGATTACCGAAAGATTTTCATCGACATTAAAGGAGTAAAAAACTGCTGGCTGAAACAGTATAGGAAAACAGTTTTCGTGGATAGCAAAAATAACCGCCTTTCATACAACTCTGACGATTTCCAGGACATAGACGACGCGTTTAAAACCGATTTTCAGTTGCAGGGTTTATATTCCGTTCTTGTGGATTTCGACGATTTCGATCCCGATGAATTTCCTGATGAAACAGCCGTTAGTGCAGAAAAGGAAAAGATTTTTGAAGAAATTAAAACCCGATACCACGCCAACCGCAATTTGTGTGAAGATTTGGTTGATATTTCCGAAGTTAAAACCCATCCCATTGCCGTTTGCGCCAGCATAGAGCTTCATCCGGAAGCAGATGAGGAGCTCGTGCATGCAAAAGTTTTGCGAACCATCGACAACTATTTTTCGCCGTCGCTGAAATTTTATTCGCTGAAGCAGATGTTTGGCAAAGGCTATACTTCTGATGAAATTTTTGACGGACCGGTTCTGGAAAACGGGTTTCTTGATGCGCAGGAGTTGAAAAATGCTGAACTCCGTACCGAAGTGCGTTTGTCAGACATTATGAATCTGATAATGAACATCGACGGAGTTAAAGTGATCAGGGAAATTATCGTTAAGGATTGCCATAAACCCGGCGATGAAGGCGAATCGTGGGTGATTTGTGTGGAAGATGGCAAAAAGCCGGTACGCTGCCCCGACAGTGCATACAGCTATTACAAAAGTGTGCTGCCGGTAAATGTAAACCACAAAAAGGTGGAAGTTTATCTCGATGAGATGGAAAAAGCTGCCAAAGCCGAGCAGGAGCAGGCACGGTTTGATATGGAACCTGAAATTCCGGTTGGCGAATTTTTGAATACCGGAGAAACAACCACCATTCAGAACGATTTTCCCGATACGTATGGCATTGGCCCCAACGGTCTGCCTTCGCGTGTGGGAAAAGCCCGGAAAGCACAGGCCAAACAGCTGAAGGGGTATCTTTTGTTTTTCGACCAGGTTCTGGCCTCTTATTTTACCCATCTGGGAAAAGTAAAAGATCTGCTTTCGGTTGACAATAAATTGAAAGAAACCTATTTCACGCAGGCTGTAAAAGACATTACGGATTTTTCAGAACTGGTTTCAGGTTATCCCGAAAATGACGATACAGCGTTGACTGAACTTTTATTTGCAGGCCTCGATAATCAGGTGGAACGGAAGAACAAAATCCTGGATCACCTGATTGCCCGTTTTGCCGAAAAATTCAGCGATTACGCTTTTTTGATGAAACAATTGTACGGAGCTCATTCCGAAAAAATTATACTGCAAACAAAGCAGGTATTTCTGAAAGACTACAACCAAACCAGCATGGCAAGGGGAAGTGCGTTCAACTATTTCAGGCAACCCACTGAAAATTTATGGAAAACAGAAAACATTTCCGGTGTCCAGAAGCGCATTTCCCGCCTTGCTGGCATAAAAAACTACACCCGAAGGAACCTGTCGGAGTCATTTGTTGAGATGTATGATTTTATTGATTCAGAGGGTGAAAAGGTTTATCGCTGGCGCATTCGCAACGAAGCAGATGAAATTATTTTAACTGCGACGGAAAATTATCCAAACACCCGTTTAGCAGAAAGGGAACTGAACCTTTCGGTGGAAAAAATTCTTGAAACCACCGACGAAACCATTGAGAAAGTTTTTGCGAAAGAAGAGATTACCGATGAAACCATTGTGGGAAATCTGCAGGTTCAGCTTTCAGAAACCGGAAAGTATTCGTTTAATGTAATAAACCACGAAGCCAATCCCAACAGCACCAAATGGGTTATTGCACGGCAGTTTTTGTATTACGATTCGCCGGAGGAGCTGAAAAATGCCATGCTGGATTTTATTCAGTTCATGGTTTTTGTGTTTAGCGAAGAGGGAATGTTTTTGGTTGAGCACATTCTACTCCGCCCTGATGTGACTAAAGAATCAGCTCCGCTGAATCAGTTTATGCCGGTTTGTGAAGGCGATTGTGAAGGCTGTAATCCGGTGGATCCATACTCTTTCCGTGTGACTGTGATATTACCCGGCTGGGCATACCGGTTTGCCGATTCCGATTTCAGAAATTTTCTTGAAAACCTGATTCGGAAAGAGCTTCCTGCGCATGTTCTGGCAAGGATTTGCTGGGTCGGTCACCGCAAAAATCAACTACCTGATAATGAAAATGATATGCTTCAGTTTGAAAAAGCATACCGTGAATTTCTGATTGCAAAAACCAATCTGGAACAGGCACAAAACGAACAAAAATTAATCAGGCTAATCGATAAAATGAACAGGCTCAATTCAATCTATCCTTCCGGGCGATTGATTGATTGCGACGATGAAGATGAAGAGTTAAAAGGCAGGATAATACTTGGCCGAACCAACATTGGAAACCTTTAATTGTAAAAGCTATGGCAGCAAAATTAACCGAAATTACCACGCAGTACCATACGTTTGTAGATGACCAGGTTTTAACCAAAGACCAGTTAAACGGGTTCATCAGTTATTTCGAGGATCAGGACCGCATGACGCGGGTTTTTCTTCACGGTGTGGGAACTGTTTGTGGTTTTAAACTGAAGAATGTTTCCGGAAAAAGCATAACCATTACGCAGGGCGTTGGTGTTACCACCGATGGCGATTTAATTACCCTGCAACAACCGGTTTCAGCCGGTGGGACAAAAACAATCACACTGGCCGAGCTTGTGTTGAAACATTACCGGAAATTTGAAGACAAGTTCGCGGTCTATCCGTTTTTTCAGCGGGTAAAATCCATTGGGAAGAAGGTGACCACTCTACCTATGGAACTGGTTGAACTGCTTCCGGAAGAAACAGAGAATTCCAAACCACTGGAATCCTTGCCAAACCTGAAGGATAAAACAGTTGTGCTTTATCTGGAATCGTATGCCAAAGAGGGCGATTTGTGCACAACGGTTGACTGCGACAACCAGGGGGTTGAACAGGTAGCAAGGTTGAGAATACTGCTGGTTTCCAAAAAAGATGCAGAATATATTGCCAATAACGATTCCATTTTTTCCAAATACGATGTAGCACAAAAGTTTACCCAATTGCCCGAGCTGGCTGTGCGCCGTGTGGTGCTGAACCAGGTTAATGCAACCAGTTACAACGGATTGAAACTGGCATACCATTCAGCCATAAACAGCGACAACCTGCAACAAAACCTGACAGATGGAGTTGCAAATCTCTACTCAGGTTTTGGAACATTGCTTCAGCTTGAACCAATTAAAAATCAGTTTGATAAGTTTACCGGAAATTTGAAAAACCTGATTGGTTTTACATCGGCAAATATTCCCTTCGATATTCAGTACCGCTACGATTTGGTAAAAGATCTGGTGGACACGTGGAACGAAATCCGCGCTTTGCTGCTTTCGCTGAAAGAAGAATGCTTCCCCGACATCAATGCGTTTCCCAAACATTTACTGCTGGGAAACATTGATGAGGTAAACGTTGAACCCAAACAAAACCGCCATGCGTTTTACAAATCGCCGGCTCTTATTTGCGGGCTGAGTAAACTGAACCATTGCAGGAGTTTGATTCAGCGCTTTTTTGAGATGGTTGACGGTTATCATTCCAAGCCTGGTGAAGTAAAAATCACTCCGTCAAATAAATTGCCTGATCTGAGCTACCGGTCGGTTCCGTTCTATTTCAGGGTGGATGAAAAATTGTTGAAAGTGTGGGATTTTTCTAAAACTGAAAAATTTGCCTATACAAAAAATCTGAGTTATCATCGTGAAAACCTGGCGAACCTTCCACAGGTTCAGGAGCCTCTGAATTTCAATACAGACCGGTTCGATTTTTTCCGCATTGAAGGCCACCAGGGAAAAAATTACAAAACAGCACTGGAAGAAATTCTCGATTTGAAACAGAAGCACGGCCTCGCTTTCGATGTGAAAGCTCTTTCAGTAAATGTGAATACAGAAAACCTGAATTTGGACGATTACGAATGTGAATTTGAAGATCTGAACATGCTGCTGCGGGCCTGGACAGCCGAGCAGGAGTGTGTGTTGGCCGAAGTATCCCAGCTGTTTTCAGGTTTCAGTACGGCAGAGCCGGGAAAAAATATAAAAGACAGGCTGGTTGCAAAAAGGGTAAAAGATGCAAGTTTCAATCTGTTAACTGATGTTGCTGCAAAAGAAACCGGAGCAGCAGGTCTGTTCATAAATAGAACAGCTTCAAAAGCCACCGCAGAAACCCTGACAGTGGACTCAAAATTTTTTACTCAATATACGCCCAAAAGCAACGTGATTCCCGATAACCTGGTTACCGAAGAGAATACGCTTGGGGTTCTGATGAAAACAGCCTTTGACGAAACACAGGGCGGTTCTGTAAACGATATTATTGCTAAAGCACAAGTACTGGTTAACGAAAAGGTTGATCAGGCAATTTGGGCTGAACAGCCTGAAATGAAGGAATTTATCATCGATCAGTCCATCGAGTTGATGGCCTATACACATGTACTTTCCCAGCGTATGCCCAATGTTTTGGCAAATGTGAGTGTTGTTCAGGTAAATACCTACAAATTAACGCTGAAACAACTGTGTGATTTGGTTGATCAATTGAAGGTAAGGTATCAGAACATCGAACTTTCTTCAAATCTGAAAGCGCTGATGGGTGTTCTGATTACGCATCTTTCCGGAATTTGCTGTTCGGCAAAGAAACTGGAAATTCTGCTGGAAGAAATCAACAAACGGAAGGAAAATATCATTTTGCGGCTCCGGCTGTCGGAATTTGTTAAACACCATACCGGACTGGAACACAAAGCCGGAGTTGAACCGGGCGGAACTTTTGTGCTGGTTTACCTGAATAAAATTCAGACAGACCCGATTCCCGATGTCAATCTCAACAGATTCGATGTTGCTGAAAGTTTAGCATTTGCCGATGCAAAATCATTTACTGTTAAAGATTCGGTAAAACGGGTTTCTGAACTCGAAAAATATGCTGAATTTCTGATAAAGGAGAAACGCACTTCTGAAGAGATTGCAGGAATTGAGAAAATGATAACGGATGAACGTTCCCGTCTTTTCGGAAGAATTCAGGCTGTTGCCGAAATACCGAACAACACTGTAATTGCAGACTTTTCTTTGCCTTATTTGTGTTGTTCCGATTGTGCTCCGGTGAATTTTATTATTCAGAAACCGCCGGCATGGTTAAGGCTCGAAAAAGAAAAAATCTGCCTGGGGCGGGACACCAAAGTTCAGTTTGAAGTTTCTCCTGAAGACGGTGAAATTGAAGCCAATCCTGAAGTTCCGGGTATGACCATTGCAAACAAAGCAATCACTTTCGATCCGGCAAAATTTCCGGCTGAATTGTTTGGAAAACCCATCCGGTTTACGGTGAATCAGCAGGTAACAGAGGCTGAACTCACGGTGTTTAAACCAATTCAGGTTGATTTTAAAGTTCCGGAATCACCAACATCAGAAACGGTAATCACTTTTGTGCCGTATGGAGATATTGAGGGTGCCGAATTTCATTGGGATTTTGGCGACGGAAGTGATGAATCCGACGAACAAAAGCCAACTCACGAGTACAAACTGCCTGTAAATGAAAATAATACGGTGGTGGTTGCATTGACGGTAACAGCTCCAAACGGAATATGTAAAGCTACTGTTGAACACGAAATACGGTTTGATGAGATTAAAGTGACCATAAATCTGGATGGCCGTGATTTTTGCGTCAGGAACGAAAACGGTATTCCGTTCATTATTGAACCCGAGGGTGCAAACGCAATCATTGAAGGCGATGGAGTTGATAAAGATGCTGACGGGAGGTTTGTATTTATTCCCGCAAAAGCCGGAGTTGGAGAACATTCGTTCAAGGTGAATGGCGAAGATTCCGGGTTGAAAGTTACAGTACATCCAACGCCTGCAGCCGGTTTTGAACCCAAACAGGATGGAGCGCGGTTAATTTTGACCAACCTGTCCACCGGGGCAAATTCTTTTGTGTGGAATGTAAACGGTGAAAGGATTGAAAGTAACACTGCTGACCCGCTGATCATTGATCTTAAGCTAGGAGGTCCTGCCGAATGGCGACTTGGGCTTCAGGCAAACAGTGAATTTTGTGGCTCAGACCAAACAAAAATAATATCGTTCAAAACCGAACCTGTTGAACCACCAGTTGACGATTGTGTAAAAGTAACAACCGATGCGATTCTGAAAGATCTGGAAACGCTGCAAAAGCTGAAACCGGATGGTTCCGATTTGGTTAATCCCGTCTGGCAGGAAACCAGCAAATTGTATGGCGGTACCGAAGAGTTTAATGATGGCGTGCTGAATGATTTGGAGAATTTCCTCTCTGTAACGCCCTGTAAATGGCTCTACATCAACGAAAAACTTCGGGAACTATTCATTAAACTGTTGGTGGAAACATCGCAGTTGATTATTCAATTATCGGAAAAACCTGATAATCCGGAATACCAGCAATTGCTTCAGTTGTTTGTCCTGCAGCTTCAGCTATTTTATAATATTCTGGGTTGTCAGAGTGCTGAAGTTCTAAAAAATTCAAATGATATTCTGTCCGGGATGTTTGAACAGATTATTTCCATTCTGATGCAGTTCAAAGAACTTAAAATAAAATTGCCCGAAACGTTGCGTACGTTTTTGGAAAAATGGGCTGAAAGAGTTGCTGGCAAAGGAATTTTGGAAGGACATGTGAAATTTATTTTGGATAACAATCTTGTATAAAGTTGGGCGCAATTACTCATAGAATAGAAAAAGTGTTTGTTGAGGTAAACACAGGTAGCCTGGAATCTGCAACATTTATTAAAAATAACATCAGCAGATTTTTGGAAACCAGTGTTTTTCCAAAACTTGAGCAGACGCTTGATGAATTTAATCAAACCGGGAGGGTGGCACGCATCGATTCGTTAAACTTGAACATTGCCATCCCCCGGGATGATTATTTCAGCGCGCTTGAAGCCGAGATTCCAAAACAGTTTTTTGCAAAAATGAAATCGAAAATTGATTTTGCAGATATTCAAACCGACAGGGAAACTTCAGGTAAAGGAGTTGAAATCATTTCGGCAGAGAACAACAGGGAAGAAGTCTTTCTGTTTTTTTTGAAAAACGGGTATTTGCCCTGGTTTGGAACAGAAAACGATGTTCGTGAATTTTTGCAACCGGAAAACTGGAAACAAAACCTTGAAAACCAGGGATTTGTTTTCCGTTTGAAAAATTTGTTAAAATCAGACCGTCGGGTTGCTGAACGGTTCATCCTGCAACTAAACGGGAAAGTCATCTTGTCTTTTATGTTGAAAAGCAGTTTGAGATTTCAAAAAGCAGAATCAGAGCTTTCTGCCGCTCTGCATCGCTTTCCTCAAAAAGTTCGGGAGCATTTTATGCATTTTCTGTTAATTGTTTCATTGGAAGAAAAAAGAGAGGTTTTGGTTGAAACTGCCAGCAGGCTTGCAAACGCGTGGCAGGAAACAATCGGCGAAAAAGAAAATCAAACTGAAGTTTTACTGACAGCATTAAATGGTGTCTTTCAGGTAATGAATTGGAATTCTGAAGCAGAAAAAAGGGAATTTGAAGAAATTCTTTTTACTTCTTTCAAACAGGATAAAAGGGAAATTGCTGAACTGGCAGCAACAGAAGTTTTAAATCATTTTCATCCAAAATCAGAAAAGAAAAAGGATTTGTTTTTTGAAAATAACGAAGGAGAAATTTCGGTTCAGAATGCAGGATTGGTGTTGCTGCATCCGTTTTTGAAATCTTTTTTTAAAGCGGTTAAATTTCTGGATGAAAAGGATATAATAAAACCAGAAGCCTTGCAGGAAGCTGTTCAAACGCTGCATTATATGGCAACAGGCAACGAAGAATTTTTCGAAGGAAACCTGGTTTTTGAAAAATTTT
>CAZCPH010000111.1:0-6257 GCA_964500105.1 uncultured Mariniphaga sp.
GCATTTTTGCTGTTCCAATATCCTGTGTCATGTAAACCGAGGTTCCGTCACTTCTGAGCAATAATTTATGATCGAGACCTTCCTGCGTTAAATCTGCCCAAACCGAGCCATCATCCTTCTGATAAAAAATTCCATCTTTTAGTCCCCTCAGCACTTCGTCCTTTCCAACCAGGTAGGTTTCCGATTCGTAATAAATTTTATCGAAATCAACTCCCAACTTTTTGTAAGTAACATCAAAACCTTGATACACCCAACTGTTCATTGTTTTCCAGAGCTCAACAATTTCCGGGTCGCCGGCTTCCCATTTCCGGAGCATTTCCCTGGCTTCGAGAATTAATGGTGCTTGTTCTTCAGCTTCTTTTTGTGACAAACCCTTCTGCATAAGTTCAGCGATTTCCGCCTTGTAGTTTTTGTCAAATTCCACGTAAAGCTCTCCAACAAAATGGTCACCCTTTTGTCCTCTGGTTTCCGGAGTTTGCTTGTTTCCCCATTTTTGCCAGGCAAGCATCGATTTACAGATATGAATTCCCCGGTCGTTAACAATATTCGTTTTAACAACACGGTAATTGTTTGCCTTAAGAATTTCGGAAATGGAATACCCCAGAAGGTTGTTTCGAATGTGTCCCAAATGGAGGGGTTTATTGGTATTTGGCGATGAATATTCAACCATTGCCAACTCCTGCAAATCTTCAGGTTTTACCCATCCAAAGTTCTCTTCCTTCCAGGCATTGTAAACTTCATTTAACCAGTAACCGTTATCAATTTCAAGATTCAAAAATCCCTTTACAACATTAAAAGCGCTTATCTCTTTTACATTTTCTATCAGGTATTGTCCAATTTCGGTTGCAGTTTCCTCCGGTTTTTTCTTAGAATATTTCAAAAAAGGAAACACCACAAGTGTAATATCACCATTGAACTCCTTCCGGGTATTCTGTAACTGAACAGTTCCCGTTTCGGCATCCATATCATATAACTTTTTTAAAGCCTCTGAAACCGCAACTTGCAGCAATGCATCAATTTTCATCTGTTTTCAATTGTTTGTTTTTAATGGTAAAAGATGGAACTGCCATGTCCCGATAGCTGTCGGAATTAATCATGCTTATGTGTGAATAAATCTTATACATGGTCGATTCTAATCATCTTTTTTTGTGCGACAAAGATAGCATTTTGCCCGGCTGACAGAAAAATCAGCATAAAGATTGCTGGCAAATTTGACACACGGACAAAAAAAAACCTTGTCCGAAGACAAGGTTTTTTAATCAGAAGTATTTTATGCTATTTTTTAATTGTAGCTTCTTCGAATTCTACCCTGCGGTTTTGTCTTCTGTTATCGATAGAAGTATTCGGTACTGCAGGTTTGTCTTCTCCGTAGTAGTTAGAACCAACGTAAGTATTGCTGATACCTTTTGACAACAAGTACTTCACAACAGATTGAGCCCTTCTTTCAGAAAGTTTCATGTTATAGCTGCTTGCACCAATGTCACAGGTATGTCCACCAACTACGATGTTGTATTCTCTGCTGTTGCTTAATGTTTCAACCAGTTTATCCAGTTCTGTTTTAGCTTCAGGTCTCAAATCAGCTTTGTCGAAATCGAAGTAAACGGCAGGAATTTCCAGTTCTTCTTCATCCGGGCATCCGTCGTTGGAAGCTGGACCAGGAACAGTCGGACATTTGTCTTCGCAGTCGATTACACCGTCACCGTCTGAATCCAGCGGGCAACCGTCGGCATCAACCGGGCATCCTCTCGGAGTGTCAGGACATTTGTCTCTGTTATCAGGAACGCCATCTTCATCTGAATCAGGGCATCCGTTGAATTTGGCCAATCCCGGAGTATCAGGACAGTCATCATCTTTATCAGGAATGCCATCACCGTCGCGATCCGGACATCCGTTAAATCTTGCTTCACCCGGTTCATCCGGACAATCGTCTTTGTAATCCGGCACGCCGTCGCCATCGCGGTCAAGCGGACAACCGTCTTCGTCAACCTGCACTCCCGGAGGTGTGTCTGGACATTTGTCTTTTCTGTCCGGAACGCCGTCACCGTCAGAATCTTTGGCTGCACCAAATGCAAACTCGATGATACCTGCAAGTTTCAGCATGTTGTCATGAACAGGAGAGAGCTGGTTGTCAATATGCCTTTCAGCATCAATTCCGTGGATATATCCACCTTCGAGATACAGGGAAGTGTTGGGGCTCAAAGCAAATTTTGAACCAACACCGGCATTGAAATTAACCCCTGAAGTCATATTGTCCCACAACATACCAGGTCCGGCAAACAGATAAGGCTGTACAGAACTGGTTTCAGACAAAATTTTACCATTGTAAAACTTGTACCTGAAATTTAATGAAGGGTTGGCCATGTCAACGCCATCATCATTAAATCCCCATGGTGCTTTCAGCATTAAATCAAACGAAGGACTTAAATAGCGACTTAAATAAAAGTCGGCCATAAAACCGAGTTCATTCTTTTCCAGGTTCTGGTAAATACCGGGGCCCAGGCCAATCGCCCATTTTTTATCAGCATTTTGGGCAAACACAGTTCCAAAAATTAAAACTGAAAAGAAAAAAAGTGTAAATTTTTTCATAACCATTTTTTATTAGAAGTTTTTAAATTTGTTGGCAATATTAAATGTTTAAAAATTTATTTCAAATTATTTCAGGCTTTTACTAAAGCTTATAATTCCAATTTTTTAACAAATTTAATTATTTCTTTAAAATAAAAACAAAAATACAACATTTTGTTTGCAATTATTGATATAGAAACAACAGGAAACAGCTATAAATATGGCCAAATAACTGAAGTAGCCATCTTTCAGCACAATGGAACTGAAGTTACCGGCTCTTTTTCCACATTAATAAAACCCGATTGTGACATTCCTCTTTTCATCACCAGACTGACTGGTATTACAAATGAAATGGTTGCGCATGCACCCCGGTTTTATGAAGTGGCAAAAACCATAGTGGAAATGACTGCCGGACGAACATTTGTCGCACATAATGTTCATTTTGACTATAAATTTATCCGCGAAGAATTTAGCCGGCTGGAATACGATTACCACCGGAAAACACTTTGTACGGTGCAGCTTTCCAGAAAGCTGCTGCCCGGACACCGATCCTATTCCCTGGGAAAAATCTGCAGCGAACTGAACATCGAAATTAACGGCCGGCACCGTGCTGCAGGCGATGCATTTGCCACAACCAAACTGTTTGAACTTCTGTTGAGAGAAAATGACAAACTGAATCAACAAAAAGCAGCCAGTAAAAAATTACTGTTCTAATCTTTCTCCTGCTCTTTCTCTTCCTGTTGCGTTGGCTCTTCGTCTTCGCTTTCAGAAAAATCGAGCATCTCTTTCTCCTGAAGCACATTATACCAAAGTATCACTTTCTTAATATCAGAAACATAAACTCTGTCACGATCATAATTCGGTAAAACTGTGGCAAAATAATTTTTTAACTCGTTTGCCGAAGATTTGTGGTCAATTGCCGGCCCGCTATTCTCTTTTTCAGCAATTTTCTGAAAAACTTCCTTTAAAGGTATGTCGGCTGTATCGGTGTATATGGCAATATCTTCAAGTGCGGAAATTTTGGTGGTAGAATAAGCAGGCATGCGCTTGCCTGTTTCCAGTGATTCAACAATAATATTGTTTTTTGCCTCGGCAACAAGTTTAAATAAACCTTGCTGACCCGAAATGGCTAATATTCCTTTTAGCATATTTTCAAATTTTACCGCGAATATACAACTTTTGTAATTGCTCAAAAAACGAACAACTTTTTTTATACAATTTCAAACCCCGTTTTTCGTTTCAGTTTTATTCAAATATATTCGCAGCTTTTTGTAAGATTACAATTGTTTAAAATTTACAGTCAAAAAAATTGATTATTTATGAAATATTTTTTTGTATTCCTGGTATTTGTTTTTTGTTTACCAGTTTCGTTTTTATTCGGAAATCCTTTAAAACCAGCTAAAGATTCTTTACAACCTGCAGTTTTGCAAAACAGTGAACTTTTCATAAATCCGACAAATTCTCCGATGACCGGCAGCAATGAGGGCAAATCAAAACAAAACCCGGGAAATCCGGATAAAAAATTCAGAATAGAACGTCAGGGGTCGTTTATTATCGGCCATATCGATGAAAAAAACAGCAGGCTGCTCGACCGGCGTTATGCTGTATATGAGAATCAGCCTCAAAAAAACGGCGAAGTAAAACCGGTAAAAGTTGCGGTTTTAAAATCGATGAAATCGCCATACGTTCAAAGCGACCTGCCGGGAAATCTCTACCGAACGCCTTTTTATCAGATTGCCGGGAAACGAATCAATGAACAAAATACTTATTTGCACAAAGCTGCCGGCACAGGTTTCAACCTGATAGCCGGAAACACGTTTAATGGTTTATCGGGTACAACTGGCCGGCTGGAATACTATTTTTCAAGAAATTTAGGAGATATGATTCTTCCGGGCAAAGCAGGAAAAGGCCTTACTTCAGTTAAATTTTATTTTGAAGGCGGACAAAAAAAAGAACCTTATTTACTGAACAACATTTCAGAAAACTTCACATTTACGCGGGGAAGTTTTGGAATTGGCAAAGATTATTATCCGCTCCGTTTTATGCATTGGGGACCATTTGCAGGATACGGCCTGGAATATACCAAATGGGAAAATTCAGATCAACTCATTTCCACAAACTTTGCAGAAGTTGGTGCACGGCTGGGAATTAACATTCTGCACAATCTGCAGGTAATTGGTTCTGCAACCTATTATCACCTGATCAATTCTGTGCATATGGATGGCAACCGGGATGTCATTGAGCAGGAGTTTGATTATAAAAACACCTTTTCCGACAGACCAGGCTTTGGATATAACGTTGCACTTCGGCTCATGCTCTGAAAACCATATTCTATTTTACAGGCAATGTAAAAGAAATTCCGGTTTTCAGCCACCTTCCGGGTTGGGCAACATTTCCCAAGTCGTAATAATTCTGGTTGAACAAATTGTTTGCCGACATATAAAACCTGAAATACCGGTGTGTATATTGTATTTTTACATCGGTTAGAAAAAATGGGGTGAAAGGAGTTTCTCCTGCCAAAACCGTGTTTTCGTAACGTGTGTAGCTTCCTTCTCTGTCCTGGAATGAAAGTTTTAAATCAACAGAAATATTGTTCAAAACCGTTTGATTTAGCGTTGCAACCAGTTTATGCTTCAAATTATCAAGCACATATCTTGAGATAAGATTTTCGGTTGTTTTTTCCTGGCTATTGTAAAAATAGCTTAGAGACAATCTGTTGGGCCAGTTTCTATTCAAATGCTCCTTCATTTGATAGATAAACTCAATTTCACTTCCCAAACTGTTAATCCGGGCCAGATTTCGGGATTGCCACATTTCTTCATTTTCATTTCTGACCCAGTCAATAATATCTTTACCATTTTGTGCAAATACCACCCATTGTCCGCGAAAAAATTCCCTTTTAAATTTTATTCCTCCTTCAATTGCAGTTAACTTTTCAGGCTTCAGTTGCGGATTCCCTTTTTGCACAGGATCGGAATAATACAAATCAGTAAAGGTTGGCATTCTTAACGAGCTATTCCACGAAACCACAAATTTGAGTGCCGGTGAATACTGATAACTTACATCCAATCCGGGAAAAATATTCCACCCCGGGCTTCCGTCAGATATCTGATTGGCCAAACTGCCGGCACTAAAAGTCCAGTTATTCAGGTAATAGGAATGTTCAAAAAAAACAGAAGCTGTAGTTCTGGTTTTTGATTTTGAATAAAACTCATCTTCGCGGGGTACCTTTACTGGTTTGTCCAGGTTATCACCCAATGCGTTGCTTAATATTTTTTCTGACCTGAATTCGGCTCCAAAAGCTGTTTTTCCACCCTTCCACAAGAACCATGAATTGAGATTTGCACCCCAAACATCGGTTCGGTGAAGGTTTTTATATAAACCGGGATCGTTCCTGAAAAGCAAAAATTTATCAAAATGTCTTCGCCAGTACAAAACGGGTGTTAAATGCAATTTTGAAAACGATTCCCATTTAACAGCTGAAAACAGGGATTGAACCTGTTCAAACTGGTTCGGGTAGAGCGGTGTGTAAAAACTGTTTGCCCCAAAACTTTTCTCTGTAGCACCAGCCTGAGCCGACAGTCTTCCTGCTTCTGAAAGAAGTTGTCCGGAATAAAAAAGGTTGGAAATCCCAAAATCTGTGTTTTCGATGTGTCCATCTGACCTTTCCCGGTTACCGGCAATCAAATGAT
>CAZCPH010000111.1:6267-9392 GCA_964500105.1 uncultured Mariniphaga sp.
AACCCAGCTGCAATGTTGGCGCCAAAATAACCAAAACTTCCGCCGTCAAACCTGGCGGTAATCGTTTTTTCTTCAAATTGTTTTGTGATAATATTAATAGCTCCTGAAAATGCGTTTGGACCGTAAATCCTGGCAGCAGGACCTTCGAGAATTTCGATGCGTTCAATTTGCGATAAACTTACCGGAAGATTTAAGTTGTGGTGGCCGGTTTGCGGGTCGGTGATGTTAATGCCGTTCAGAAGGATTAAAACCTGATCGAATGTTCCACCCCGGATACTGATGTCTGCCTGCACTCCTCCTGCTCCGCGTTGTCTGACATCGAGTGCAGCAACTTGTCCGAGAACATCCTGAAGACTGGTGGCAGCTCCCTGCTCAATATTTTTTGAGTCGATAACTGTAAGCACCCGCACAATTTCAGAAAACAGAGAGGGCGCTCGAGATGCAGAAACTTCAATTTCCTCAAGATTATACTCTCTTTTCACAACGGTTGTATCGTTGTCCATTGCAACCGTCAAAGCCGGTACCGACAAAAAATAGGCAACAGATAAAACAGAAATTTTCACCACTTTATGCATTGTGGCAAACAACGAAAAGTTCTTTCTTCCCCACTTTCTGAATGTTAACAACGAAAGTTGTTTCCACCTTTTAATACTCATCTCCATCATAGTAAAAATTTGATAAAAAGAGAGGCAAAGATATTACTCTGTTTTGTATCCCGGCAATTCAGTTTTTTTTAGCCATTAAAAAAAAGATTCCGTATAATATTCAAACAAAATCTTATTCATAAGCTTTCTTTATCATCTATAGAAAAAATCAACTATTAAAAGAGTTAAAAATCTTTTTTATTTGTTTTACGCTTTCTATATTTGCTTCGACAAATTGATACAAAAATTAATAATAAACTAAAAATTGTAACGCCATGACTCAAGTTCAATTTAACAACGCACTTCTCGGACTAAGAAATAAACTGCACTACTACGCACTAAGTTTGACATCAGATTCTGAGCGCGCCGACGATCTATTGCAGGAAACCATGCTTAAAGCACTGACCTACCGCGACAAGTTTACGCAGAACACGAACTTCAAAGCATGGATTTACACCATTATGAAAAACACATTCATAAATGATTACCGCAGAAATGTGAAAACAAGGAACACGTTCGATGATTCAAACAACGATTTCCATCTTTTGTTTTCGAAAGACAAAGTTTATCCTGCGCCAGATTCTTTTTACAGCACAAAAGAAATTCATAAAAGCATTGATGAACTGGAAGACGAATACCGCATTCCCTTCACCATGTTCCTTGACGGATATAAATACAAGGAAATTGCCGAAGAGCTCGACCTGCCGCTTGGAACAGTAAAAAGCCGTATTTTCTTTACCCGCAAGAAACTGGAAAAATCACTGCACGAATATTCGAATAATTAAAACACAGATAGAATCTCTTTCAAAAAGATCTTCGGTTTAAGGAGATCTTTTTTTATTTTTACAAAAACAGATAAAAGATGAAAACGATAGTAGCAGTTCATTTGGCTGAAGGTTTTGAAGAAATTGAAGCCGTTAGTATTATTGACGTTTTGCGCCGTGCAAATATTAACACCCTGGTGGTATCGGTTACCGGCAGTAAAAATGTGACCGGCTCACACAACATTCAGATTGCCTCCGATGTGCTTTTTGAAGAGGTGGATTACGATGATATTTCCATGATTGTTCTGCCCGGAGGTTTGCCCGGCGCCAACAACCTGAAAGAACACGCAGGATTGGGAAAACAGATCCTTGATTTTCACAAGACCGGAAAACCACTGGGAGCAATATGTGCGGCACCTTTGGTTTTTGGAAATCTTGGTATTTTGAAAGGCCGGAAAGCAACCTGTTTCCCAGGCTTTGAGAATCAACTGACCGGCGCTGAAGTGACCGGTGCCAAAGTGGAAACTTCAGGAAAAATTATTACCGGCAAAGGGGCGGGCGTGGCTATTCAGTTTGCACTGAAAATTGTAGAACAGCTCAAAGGTAAAGCCTTTGCTGAGGAGTTGGCCGGAAAAATGATTGTGAGCTAAACCGCTAACGGTTTGTGCCTTCAATCCAATCCCTTGCATTCGCAAATGCCTGAATCCACGGTGCCAGTTCATCTTTTTTCCGTTCCTCGGTATAATATGCCCACTGCCAGGGAACAAAAGCCCGTTCAAGGTGTGGCATCATAGCCAAATGACGGCCGTCACCGGAACAAATAGCAGCTGCGGCAAAATGCGATCCGTTGGGATTTGCCGGGTAGTCATCGTGGCTGTATTTCATTGGAATGTGATATTCTTTTTCGTTAAACGGAAGATTAAATTTCCCTTCGCCGTGGGCAACCCATATTCCCAGTTTCATTCCCGCCATGTTTCGAAGCATCACCGAGTTGTTCTCCAAAATGTCCACATTCAGGAAAGAGGATTCAAATTTACCTGATTCGTTATGGAGCATTTTGGGCTGAATACTGTGATTCGGAAAAATCAGGTTCAGTTCCACCATCAGCTGACAGCCGTTGCATACACCTAAACTTAAGGTATCGCTGCGCCGGTAAAAATTCTCCAGCGCTATGCGTGCTTTTTCGTTGTATTTAAACGCCCCGGCCCAGCCTTTGGCCGACCCTAAAACATCGGAATTGGAGAAACCGCCCACAAAAACAATCATATTTACCTCTTCCAGTGTTTCGCGACCAGAAATCAGGTCAGTCATATGCACATCCTTCACGTCCATTCCGGCCAGGTATAGGGCATAGGCCATTTCACGGTCGCCGTTAACTCCCTTTTCACGAATAATTGCTGCTTTTATGCCTGACGGTTTCCTTCGGTTCAGGTCAATACCGTAATCAGATGCTTTTCCTGTAAATTCCCCAAAATCAAAGTTAAGCTCGTGCTTTTTATAGTTTTTGAAGCGCTCCAGAGCGAGAGCATTTCCACTTTGCTTCCGGTCGAGTAAATACGAAGTTTTAAACCACAAATCACGCAGAGAATCGATATCGAAATCGATTTCGGTTTCAAAATTTTTCACTCTTACTTTGCGGTAAGGAACCGGCAATCCAAGCGAAACAAAACCAACTCCACTTTCGGTAAGTTGCTTTTTCACCTCATCGTTATCGACA
>CAZCPH010000112.1:0-4326 GCA_964500105.1 uncultured Mariniphaga sp.
TTTTAACCGGTATGAAACGCCCATGAATAAGAATTATTCACACATAAGCATGATTAATCCCGATAGTTTTCGGGACATGGGAGTTTCATCTGTTGCCGCTTAAAATAAACAATTACAAACAGATGAAAATAGAAAAAACAGTATTTCCCGGTTTGTTGGTTATCGAACCTGATGTTTTCGGCGATCAGAGAGGCTATTTTTTTGAATCGTGGCAATTTGAGCGCTACAAAAACGCCGGAATAGCAACAACGTTTATTCAGGATAATGAATCACAATCGGTAAGGGGAGTGGTGCGTGGCCTGCATTACCAGCTGGAGCCGTGGGCACAGGCGAAGCTTGTGCGGGTGATTCAGGGCCGGGTTTACGACGTTGCACTTGATTTACGCAAAGGTTCACCAACTTTTGGCAAATGGTTTGGCCTGGAACTCAATGATGAGTCCAAAAAACAGCTTTTTATCCCCCGGGGTTTTGCACATGGATTTTCGGTGCTCAGCGAAACAGCCGTATTTTCGTATAAAATAGACAATAACTACAACCGGGATGCCGAGCGTGGAATCAACATCAATGATCCGGAGCTTAATATTGATTGGGGACTGGAAAAAGATATTCAGATAATTTCTGAAAAGGATGTAAATGCACCTTTTTTTAAAGATGCAGTATTGAATTTTAAATTCGAAATTCAATGAAGATTCTTGTAACCGGAGCATATGGCCAGTTGGGCAACGAACTGAAAGAATTGTCGGTACATTATCCCGCCTGGCATTTTCTCTTTACCGATGTGGACTCTCTGGATATAACCGACAGATCATCAGTACAGGAATATTTCAAAAAAAATAATCCGGAGTTTGTAATTAACTGCGCGGCATACACGGCAGTGGATAAGGCTGAAACAGATGCTGATACAGCTCATTTGATTAATGCTGTTGCTCCCGGAATTCTGGCAAAAACTGCAGATGACTCCGGTGCCGGGTTTATACATATTTCCACCGATTATGTTTTTAATGGCCGCTCTTTTTTACCCTATTCCGAGGAAGATCCGGTAAAACCGCTGGGGGTTTACGGCAAAACAAAGCAGGAAGGAGAGGAGCGAAGCAGGAGAGAAAATTCAAAAACAATAATCATTCGCACTTCGTGGCTGTATTCTTCATTTGGAAATAATTTTGTAAAAACGATGCTTCGGCTGGGAACGGAACGAGACTTGCTGAAAGTGGTTTTCGATCAGGTTGGAACTCCAACTTATGCCGGCGATTTGGCCAATGTTATTCTAAAAATTGCAGAGAACTGGAAAAATGATTCTGAAAAATATGTTCCCGGAATTTATCATTATTCAAACGAAGGGGTGGCCAGCTGGTTTGATTTTGCCAAAGCTGTTTTCGATATTTCTGAAATCAGGTGCAATGTTTTGCCGGTCCTTTCCGATGAATTTCCAACAGTTGCCAAACGACCACACTACAGCGTGTTGAATAAGTCGAAAATAAAAACTACTTTTAATTTTGAAATTCCTTACTGGAAAGATAGTCTGAAAATTTGCATAAATAAACTTCAAAAGAAATAATACTATGGATAATAAAGATTTACTGAAACAGGTCCGTGAAAGAGCGCAGGAATGGCTCTCGGATACTTACGATGAAGAAACACGGAAAGAAGTCAAACGCATGCTCGATGCTGAAGATTCTACGGAGCTTATCGACTCTTTTTATAAAAATCTGGAGTTCGGAACCGGCGGATTACGCGGAATTATGGGGGCCGGTACCAACAGAGTGAATAAATATACCATTGGCGCTGCCAATCAAGGACTTGCCAACTACCTGAAGAAAAACTTTGCCGACTTGCCTGAAATTAAAGTTGCCATTGGCCACGACTGCCGCAATAACAGCCGAACTTTTGCCGAAAGCAGTGCCAAAGTGTTTGCTGCAAATGGTATCAGAGCTTATTTGTTTGAAGATTTGCGTCCCACTCCCGAGCTTTCGTTTGCCATCAGAGAATTGGGTTGCCAGAGCGGAATCATTCTTACCGCTTCGCATAATCCGAAGGAATACAATGGCTACAAAGCCTATTGGGACGATGGCTCACAAATTGTTGCTCCCCACGACGTGAATATCGTTAATGAAGTTTCAAAGGTAAAAGTGGAAGACATTAAGTTCGAAGGACCGGATGACCTGATTGAAATTATGGGCGAAGAGATGGATGAAAAGTTTCTGGAAAAAGTAAAAACTGTTTCCATTTCGCCCGATGTGGTTGAACGGCACAAAGACCTGAAAATTGTTTTTACACCCATCCACGGAACTGCTGTAAAACTGGTGCCCGCCGCTCTGCGCAAATTTGGATTCACCAACATTTTTAATATTCCGGAACAAGATGTGGTAAGTGGCGATTTCCCAACTGTTGTTTCACCAAATCCGGAAGAGAAAGCAGCTATGGAAATGGCAATCAAAAAAGGCTACGAAGTGGATGCCGACCTGATTATGGCCACTGATCCCGATTCAGACAGACTGGGTGTTGCTGTTAAAAACGATAAAGGTGAATTTGTTATTCTTAACGGAAACCAAACCGCGCTTGTTTTCATTTACTACATCATTACCAAAATGAAGGAAGCCGGCAAAATGAAGGGGAACGAATTTATTGTAAAAACAATTGTTTCCACCGAGTTAATTGCCGAAATAGCGCGCAAAAACAACATCGCTTATTACGACGTATATACCGGTTTTAAGTTTATTGCCGAAGTGATTCGCGATTTGGAAGGAAAACAAAAATACATTGGCGGTGGCGAAGAAAGTTTTGGTTTTATGCCAGCTGATTTTGTGCGCGATAAAGATGCTGTTTCGTCCTGTGCATTGATGGCAGAAATTACAGCATGGGCTATGGATCAGAACAAATCACTGTATGAATTGCTGCAGGATATCTATCTGGAATACGGTTATTCCAAAGAACAGCTTAAATCGGTTGTTCGTCCGGGGAAAAAGGGTGCAGATGAAATTCGGAAAATGATGGAAGATTTTCGGAATGCACCTCCGAAGGAGCTCGGAGGATCGCCGGTTGAATGGTTGAAAGATTATTCCACCCTTAAAGCTAAAAATCTTTTAACAGGTGAGGAGAAAAAAATCGACCAGAAAGTGACATCAAACGTGCTTCAGTTTTTCACAAAAGACGGAACAAAAATTTCGGTAAGGCCTTCGGGTACCGAACCCAAAATTAAATTTTATTTTGAAGTGAAGGGAGAACTGAAATGGCGTGCTGAGTTTGATGAGGCAGAAAAAACTGCAGAGGCCAAAATTGAAACGATATTGAATGAATTGGGATTGTAACTGAGTTTTAAATCAACTAAATAAAAAAAATATTGAAAATGAAAAAAGTAGGAATTAGTACTGTTTTGCTGTTGTTTGCAGCGTTTGGAGTATTTGCTCAAACTGACGGCCCCATGCCGATGAAACCCGAGATGACTGAAATCTGGGATCCGGAAGTACCGGTTGTAAAACCTGGCGCAACTCCAGTTGATGCACCGTCTGATGCCATCGTTCTGTTTGATGGTGTTGATATTGGCCGTGAGTGGACAAACGGACAAGGTGGGGAACCGGAATGGAAAGTGGAAGATGGCGCTGTTACCGTTGTTCGGGGTAAAGGAATCATCAAAACCAAACGGGTGTTTGAGGATTTTCAGTTGCACATTGAGTGGCGTTCGCCGTCTGAAGTGGTGGGAACAAGTCAGGGACGTGGAAACAGCGGTGTTTTCCTGCAGGAACGCTACGAGGTTCAGGTGCTTGATAATTACGATAACCGCACCTACCGTAACGGTCAGGCCGGAAGCATCTACAAACAGCATGCTCCGCTGGTAAATGCGTGCAAAGCTCCCGGCGAATGGCAAACTTACGACATTATTTACACCGCACCGCGGTTTAACGACGACGGCACCTATTTTACGCCGCCAACTGTAACCGTTTTGCACAATGGCGTTTTGGTGCAGAACAATGCGAAAATGCGTGGTCCGACAGAATACATCGGAATTCCCGAGTACACTGTAAAAAAACATGGCCCGGGAAGCATTACTTTACAAGATCATGGAAATCCTGTAAGCTTCAGGAATATCTGGATCAGGGAGTTGTAATCCACAACAACATCCAAAGAAAAACGCCTGTTTGAACTTGTCAGACAGGCGTTTTGTATTCCGGCGAATTTTAAATTCCGGTCTATTTAATCAGCTCCACACTGCGTTTTACAAATTTGTCCAGATCGGCGCCCTTCAGCATGTTATTGGCTAAAAGTGCCAGATCAACCAGCTGTTTGGCCAGTTTGTTTTGTTTGCCAAAACCGGTCAGTTTTTCCCGTTTG
>CAZCPH010000112.1:4336-9308 GCA_964500105.1 uncultured Mariniphaga sp.
ACCACGCCGGAGAGCAGATCCATTTCGCGCTCATCCAGTTTGGCCAGTTCGTTGTTTAGCGAGTCCAGCTTTTCTTTGTCGGCCTGCGGAACTTCTTCCTCTTTTTTGCCTTCTTTGGCTTTCTCCAATTCGCTGATTTCAGCTTTTTTCGCCTCAATATCAGCAGAAAGTTTTTCCAGCGATTTTCCCAGTTTTTTGTCTTTGGCTTCCACCACTTTTTTAACCAAAGGATGAGCGGTATTTACAACTAAATTCAGACTGTCGGGCATATCGCCGTAAAAATTCATACCACCCTGCGCTGCGCTCATGTCTTTCATACGGCGCATGAATTCGCTGCGGGTAATCACCATCGGGCTTCCGCTTTCGCCCAAATCCTGAAAATCGACCAGAAAAGTGTGGCTGTTGGTTTCGGGGCAAACCGCCTGGAATACCGGCGAAAGTTCCTGTTTCTGCTCCCAGCTAAGCTCTTCTTTCGATGAATCTTCCTTTTTTATGAGATTTTCAACCACGTCGGCATCCACGCGTACAAACTGTTTGTCAGAATCTTTTTGCTCGAACCTGCTGATGAGGTGAGGAGCCAGCACGTCGTCCAGAATCAGCACGTCGTAACCTTTGTTTCGTGCTTCTTCCACAAAGGTGTACTGTTCTTCCTTGTTGGTGGTGTAAAGGTAAACCAGTTTTTTATCCTTGTCGGTCTGGTTATCCTTAATCAGTTTTTCGTATTCTTCATATGTAAAGTATTTATCCTCAGTGTTTTTGAAAAGGAAAAACTTCATGGCACGATCGTAAAACTTATCGTCGGTCAGCATGCCGTATTCAATAAATATTTTCAGGTCGTCCCATTTTTTCTCGAACTCGTCGCGTTTATCCTTAAAAATTTCAGTAAGCCTGTCGGCTACCTTCTTGGAAATATGGCTGCTTATCTTTTTAACGTTTGAATCGCTTTGCAGGTACGAACGTGAAACATTCAGCGGAATATCCGGCGAATCGATTACGCCGTGCAGTAAGGTCAGAAATTCAGGAACAATTCCTTCTACCGAGTCGGTTACAAAAACCTGGTTGCTGTAAAGCTGAATTTTGTTTTTCTGAACTTCAAAATTATTTTTGATTTTCGGGAAGTACAGAATTCCGGTAAGGTTAAACGGATAATCCACATTCAGGTGAATGTTAAACAGCGGCTCGTCGGCCATGGGGTAGAGGCGGCGGTAAAAGTTCTGGTAGTCTTCGTCTTTCAGGTCAGCCGGCATTTTGGTCCAGGCAGGCTCGGTGTCGTTAATCTGATTATCTTCAGCGGTATCTACCTGTTTGCCGTCTTTCCATTCTTTTTTTCTGCCAAAAATTACCGGCACGGGTAAAAACTTGCAATATTTTTCGAGAATATCAGCAATTTTATGCTCATCCAGAAATTCTTCCGAATCTTTATTCACATGCATTACAATGTCGGTACCCACTTCGCTGCGTTCTGCGTCATCAATGCTGTATTCAGGCGTACCGTCGCAGCTCCATTTTACGGCTTTTGTTCCTTCCTGATACGATTTGGTAATGATTTCCACTTTTTCTGACACCATAAACGAACTGTAAAAGCCCAAACCGAAATGCCCTATTATGGCATTGGCATCCTTCTTATATTTTTCCAGAAACTCGTTGGCTCCTGAAAAGGCAATCTGGTTGATGTACTTTTCAATCTCTTCAGCCGTCATTCCGATGCCGTTGTCGGAAACCGTAATGGTTTTGGCTTTTTTGTCGAGCTTTACCTCAATTTTCGAATTCGTAATATCCCCTGAATATTCCCCCTTCGATGCCAGTGTTTTCAGCTTTTGCGTGGCATCTACTGCGTTCGATACAATTTCCCTGAGGAAAATGTCGTGGTCGGAATAAAGAAACTTTTTGATAATGGGGAACAGATTTTCACTGGTTACGCCAATTTTTCCTGTTTGCATATTTTTCAGTTTTAAATGATACGTTTTTAATGTTTTGCTCCTTAAAGTCAAACCCTGTGCCACGCAGCATTTCTGACGATTTGTCACAAATCGCTATATTCATCTGGTGACTTTCGGTCATCTGATGAATAAATGAGCGCAAAAACCTGATGAATTTTAGCTTGTGTTACCCAAAAAGACGTTTTATTTGCAGAACACAAATTTCGAATGATTGGCCTATGAGCAATTTGGAAACTTTTTTTGCTGCGTTCAGAAAAAATATTGTAGGTATTGACCAGGAGTTTGAATCGCCCTGGGGAACGCAAAAAATTGTTTATGGTGACTGGATTGCCAGCGGCCGTTTGTATCGGCCCATCGAAGAAAAAATTATTAACGGATTTGGCCCGTTTGTGGGCAACACACATACCGAAACCAGCAAAACCGGGTTGCTGATGACGCATGCTTACCACCGTTCGCACGAAATCATTAAAAACCATGTAAATGCCGGGCCAAATGATGTTATAATCACTGCCGGTTTTGGCATGACTGCAGTCATCAATAAGTTTCAACGCATTTTAGGTTTGAAATACTGTGGTAAACTAACCTATTCAAAATGCCTGAAAGAGCGCGAACATCCGGTGGTTTTTATTACCCACATGGAGCACCATTCCAACCAGACTTCTTGGTACGAAACCAGCGCTGAAGTGGTTATTGTGGAGCCGGGCGAAGGGTTGCTTGTGGATCCTGAAAACCTGCGCAAAGCCCTCGAAAAATACAAAGACCGGCCATTTAAAATTGGTTCGTTTACAGCCTGTTCCAATGTTACCGGTGTGCGAACTCCCTACAAGGAACTTGCCCGTATTATGCACGAATACGGTGGCGTTTGTTTTATCGATTTTGCCGCATCGGCACCTTACGACGAGATTGACATGCACCCGGCAGATCCGCTGGAGAAAATTGATGCCGTGATGTTTTCGCCCCATAAATTTTTGGGCGGTCCGGGTTCGCCCGGTGTTTTGATTTTCGATGCATCGATGTACAAAAACCAGGTGCCCGATAACCCCGGCGGCGGTACGGTTGACTGGACTAATCCCTGGGGGAAATATAAATATGTGGACGATATAGAGGCGCGCGAAGATGGCGGAACTCCCGGATTTCTGCAATCGATTAAGGCAGCGCTGGCTTTTCAGCTGAAAGACCAGATGGGAGTTGAAAATATCAGAAAACGTGAAGAGGAACTTTTAAAACGGGCTTTTAAAGGTTTGGATGAAGTGCCCGGACTGAAAATTCTTGCCGATAATGTGCGCAACCGGTTGGGCGTTATTTCATTTTATATCGAGGGAATTCATTACAATCTTGTGGTTCAGATTCTGAACGACAAATACGGCATTCAAACCCGCGGCGGATGCGCATGTGCCGGAACCTATGGGCATTTTCTGCTGGAAGTGACCTATGAAAAATCGCAGGAAATTACCGAAAAAATCAGTCATGGTGATTTGTCTGAAAAACCCGGCTGGGTGCGCTGGTCGCTGCATCCTACAATGACCGACGCTGAAGTTGACCTCATGATTACAGCGCTGAAAGACATTGTGGGAAATATTCAGGAGATTCAGAAAGAATACATTTACGACAACCGCAAAAACATCTTCTGGCATAAAAACGATCCGGATGATGAGGAATTGATGCAGAAGTGGTTTACTTTGTAGTTTTTAATCACTGAAATTGGGTGTACGACATTTTTACACTGTGGTTTTAGCCCGGTGAACCGAGGAGAAAAAAACTTAAGGCTTCAGCCATAAAAGGGATTAAATGCTATAGCCATTATAAACGGCGAGAAAGTTAACCACCGGGCTAAAGCACCGGTGAACGGAATGAATGCATTAAACCGTTCTGCAAAATGTAAAATATTTCATACACCCCTGAAACTTTGAAACAGTAACAGAAATGAAAAAATATAAAACCGGTTTGGTATTAAGCGGTGGTGGAACACGCGGATTTGCTCACCTTGGAGTAATTGCCGCCCTCTATGAAAAAGGAATACGCCCCGATGTGATTTCGGGAACCAGTGTGGGTGCCATTGTGGGTGCTTTTATCGCCGGCGGTAAAACACCCGAAGAAATTCTGAAAATTTTCAACAAAGGCTGGTTTTTCAAGTATACCAACCTGCACATACCTGTGGATGGTATGTTGAAACTGAACGGTTTACAGGAAGTGATTCAGAAAGAAATTTCGTATAAAAACATCGAAGACCTGCCCATGCCTTTTTTTATTTCGGTTTCGAACCTGAACACCGGAAAAGTGGAGTACAAAAACAGCGGACCGCTGGATAAAACGGTACTGGCATCGTCGTCCATTCCGGTTCTTTTTTCGCCGGTGGAGCTCGATGGCCAGAAGTATGTTGATGGCGGCCTGGTGGACAATATTCCTGTTGAGCCCATTAAAAACGATTGCGAGCACATTGTGGCGGTGAATATCAGTCCGCTTAATCCGCGCGAAAAATTTAAAAACCTCATTCAGATTGCCACCCGCACGTTTTACATGAGTGTGAATGCCAACATGAACGAGGTCAAAAAATACTCCTCAATTTACATTGAGCCTGATGGAATCGATACTTACGACATCCTCAGTTTAAGTCATGCACAGGAGTTGTACGAGCTGGGCTACAATTCACTGAAAGAAAAGGATTTGCCGTATTGATTTTTTGAGATACTGAAAATTCAGATTTTTTGGATTAGCCAATAGTGTGTTGCATGAAATATTTCCGGAGGGTTTATCCTGTGGAATATGAGTTTCATTCCAAAGGAATTCCTGCGAAAAAGTCCCTTACGGGCGAGACCCGCACGCACAACCTGCCCCGAAAGCTTTCGGCGGTGGTGAGAGGTGCTCCGGTGGGCTTAACGGCTCACCGGCCATCTACTCGATGTGTGCTGCGAGTTGCGCAAGCGACGTAACTGCAATAAAGATGGAAGCAGGCCTTCCGGTTGGGATTTTTAGGAGTACCAACCAAACCACTTCTATGATGTGTTGGAGGAAACAAAGGCGCATGAAGCGAT
>CAZCPH010000113.1:0-9294 GCA_964500105.1 uncultured Mariniphaga sp.
ACTGAACATTATGGAACGTGCTGCCAAAAGGTATGGAAATGTGGTGCAGGTTGGGCAGTGGCAAAGGAGCGATAAACACTGGCAGGATGCTGTGGCGTTTGTCCATTCCGGGCAACTGGGAAAAATTCGCAGTGTGCGCACCTGGTCGTACCAGGGTTGGATGAAATCAGTGCCGGTAGTGCCCGACAGCGATGTTCCGGCTGGTGTGGATTACGATTTCTGGCTGGGACCTGCGCCCCAAAGACCTTTCAACAAAAACCGGTTTCACTTCACTTTCCGTTGGTTTTGGGATTATGCCGGCGGCATGATGACCGACTGGGGCGTGCACATCATTGATTACGCCCTGTTTGGTATGAATGCCAAAGCGCCGAAATCGGTGATGGCCATGGGGGGTAAATTTGCCTATCCGGAGGATGCCTGCGAAACTCCCGACACCCAGCAGGCGCTTTATGAATTCGATGGCTACACCATGCTGTGGGACCATGGAATCGGAATTGATGGTGGCTATTACGGCCGATCGCATGGCGTTGGGTTTGTGGGTAACAACGGAACACTGGTGGTTGACCGCGGCGGCTGGGAAGTGATTCCCGAAGGCGGCGACAATCCGGCCATGGAGCGGGTGGAGCTGCAAAAAGGCGACGGCCAGGGACTGAACAACCACATGAAAAATTTCATCGATTGTATAAAAGACCGGGATTTGGTACCCAATACCAACATCGAAATTGCAGCCAATACGGCACGCGTTTGTCACCTTGGAAACATTGCTTTTAAAACCGGACGCCGGTTGTACTGGGATGCCGACAACAGCAAATTCATTGGTGACGATGATGCCAACAGTTATCTGGTACCACAGTACCGCGCTCCCTGGGAATTGCCCAAAGTGTAATGAATTATAGATGAAACAGTCTTAAAAAATCCTTTTTGCTGTCATTCTGAGCGTAGTCGAAGAATCTTTCCATTTAAAAAAACAAATGTTTCGACTACGCTCAACATGACAAAAAATGATGGATACTTAATTTTTGGGAAAGGCTAATTCTTTTAATATGAATACTTCTTCCCGCCTCTGGTACATCGATAACCTCCGGATTTTTCTTATCAGCCTGGTGGTTTTGCATCATCTTTCCATAACTTACGGGGCGCCCGGTAGCTGGTACTACAACGAAACTGAAGCCGGATTCCCGGAAATTATTCCCATGTTATTGTTTGTGCTCACCAACCAGTCGTTTTTTATGGGAATGTTCTTTTTTGTTTCGGCGTTTTTCATTTTACCCTCCCTGAAACGAAAAGGAACAGGAAAATTTTTAAAAGACCGGCTTATCCGGCTGGGAATTCCACTGCTGTTTTTTTATTTCATCTTGTCTCCGCTAACCGTTTTTCTGCATCATCGGTTTATTCAGGGAGAAGAGGTTTCGTTGATTGATTTCTGGATAAATCAAAAAGGCACGGGTTTCGGTCCGCTTTGGTTTGTGGAAGCATTGCTGCTTTTTACCTTACTGTTTTTACTGGTGAAACCGGTGAAAGTGAACCAGCAAATTCCTTTTCCCGGAACGTTTGCCATTCTTTTGGCCGCATTTGCAGTGGGTTTTCTGCAATATATTATCCGAATTTGGCTGCCTGTGGGATGGAGTATGCCGGTTACCAATTTCCAGTTCCCGTTTTTTGTGCAGTATATTTTTCTATTTATTCTGGGAATTGTGGCATACAAAAATAACTGGCTCGATTCAATCACGTTTAGAACAGGCAAAAATTGGTTTCTGTTTGCTCAGTTTGTTCTGTTTATTGTCTTTCCGTTGATTTTTATTCTGGGAGGATCTTTTGAGGAGTCTGATCTGTTTATGGGCGGAGGAACCTGGCAAAGTGCCGGTTATGCCATTCTGGAACAGGTGTTGGGTTTTTCACTGATAATTGGCCTTCTGGGAATTGGAAAAAAATACCTGACCCAGCAGGATTCCACTGCAAAACAATTATCCGATAGCGCTTACGGGGTATTTGTTTTCCATACTCCCGTAATTGTAGCCATCAGCATTGTTTTTGCAGGATGGCAAACTTCTCCGTTGTCGAAATTTATTGCACTGGCGCCTCTGGCGTTGGTCGCTTGCTTTCTGGTTGCCTGGTTGGTCAGGAAAATTCCGGGTGCTGGAAAAATATTCTAACGGATTAAACGGAATATTCACTTTTGTTTTGTTGCTTTTAAAAATCAGGATAGTGGTAACCAACCATTCGCCGGCAATTTTTATAAATTTGTTGTTCAAATTCTATAATTATGACTGAAAACAGCCCGAAAAAACTTTTTTTGCTCGATGCCTACGCATTGATTTACCGCAGTTATTACGCTTTCATCCGCAATCCGCGGTTCAATTCCAAAGGAGTGAACACCTCTGCTATGCTGGGTTTTGTGAATACCCTGGTGCAGTTGCTCGAAAGTGAAAATCCGCATTACATCGGTGTGGTTTTCGATGTGAACGCCCCAACGTTCCGGCACGAGATGTTTAAAGAGTACAAAGCCAACCGCGAGGCCATGCCCGAAGATTTGCGGAAATCCATTCCATACATCCGAAATATTATCGAAGCGTTTAATATACCGATTATTGAAATGAAAGGTTTTGAAGCTGATGATGTAATTGGAACTTTGGCAAAGAAGGCTAAAAAAGAGGGTTTCGACACCTTTATGATGACGCCCGACAAAGACTACGCACAGTTGGTGGAAGAGCAAATTCGGATGTATAAACCGGCAAAAAGCGGCGGCGCTGCCGAAGTCTGGGGGCCGGAAGAGGTGAAAAAGAATTTCGGCATTGAAAAAACAGAGCAGGTAATTGATATTCTTGGGCTTATGGGCGACAGTTCCGACAACATTCCCGGCTGTCCGGGCATCGGACCAAAAACTGCCGAAAAACTGATAGCTGAATTCGGCAGTATCGACGGCATTTACGAAAACATCGACAAACTGAAAGGCAAACAGAAGGAAAACCTTCTGGAATATAAAGACCAGGTTTACTTGTCGCGGAAACTGGTAACCATCATTCAGGATGTGCCTATCGAGTTCGACAAGAAAGGCCTGACCCGCGAAGAAGTAAACAAGGATACGTTAAAAGCCATTTTTGAAGATTTGGAATTTAAAACGCTGGCAGAGCGGCTCAATCTGGAGGAAGTGAAGGCAGACCAGGCCGTTCAGCAAACGTTGTTTGGCGAGGTGGAAACGGCACAGGCAGTGGCTACAAAAAAAGATACCATTGAAACTGTTCCGCATCAGTACTACCTGGTGGAAAATGAAATGCAGCGTGCCAGTCTGCGTGCCGAACTTTCCATAACCGATGCGTTCTGTTTCGACACCGAAACCACCGGATTGGATACTCATAATTCTGAAATCATTTGCATGTCGTTTGCTTTCCGTAAGCACGAAGCCTATTGCGTTTTGGTTCCCAAAAAGCGGGAGGAGGCCCAAAAAGTTTTGGATGAATTCCGCGAGGTTTTTGCCGACGAAAACATCATGAAAATAGGGCAGAACATCAAATATGATATGCTGATGCTGGACAACTATGGGATTGAGGTAAAAGGGAAACTTTATGATACCATGCTTGCACACTACCTCATTCAGCCCGAACAGAAACACAATCTCGACCACCTGTGCGAAATCTATCTCAACTACGAAAAGGTACATACCGAAAGCCTGATTGGAAAAAAAGGGAAAAACCAGTTGAACATGCGTTCGGTTTCCAAAGAAAAACTGCGCGATTATGCCTGCGAGGATGCCGATCTAACTTTCAGGCTGAAAGATGCCATCGATCCCGAACTGGACAAGTACGAAATGCGCGAACTGTTTGAAACCATTGAAATGCCGCTGGTTCCGGTACTGGTGCACATGGAGCAGGCCGGTGTGAAACTGGATACCGAAGTTTTGAAAGAATACGCAGTTACGTTGCGCGAACAGATCATTCAGATTGAAAAGGAGATTTTTGAACTGGCAGGCGAGGAGTTTAATATTTCGTCGCCCAAACAAATGGGCCCGATTCTTTTTGAAAAGCTAAAAATTTCGCCGGAAGGAAGTGCAAGAAAGACCAAAACCAAACAATATTCCACAGCTGAAGAAGTGTTGGTGAAACTGGCCGACAAACACCCCATCATCAATAAAATTCTGGAATTCCGCGGATTGAAAAAGTTGTTATCAACCTATGTTGAGGCATTACCGGAGCTGGTAAATACCAAAACAGGAAAACTGCACACGTCATACAATCAGGCAATTACTGCTACAGGGCGGTTGAGTTCGGTGAATCCCAACCTGCAAAATATTCCCATTCGCGACGAAAACGGGAGGGAAATCCGCCGGGCATTCATTCCTTCCGACGAAAACCACACCTTTCTTTCGGCCGACTATTCGCAAATTGAATTGCGCATTATGGCTGCATTAAGTCAGGACGAGGAGATGCTTAAAGCCTTCAGCGAAGGGAAAGACATTCATGCCATAACAGCCGCGAAAATTTATAAGGTGTCCGAAAACGAAGTAACTTCAGATATGCGTCGTAAGGCCAAAACTGCAAACTTCGGTATTATTTACGGCATTTCCGCTTTTGGATTGGCTCAACGGCTCAACATTCCGCGCACCGAAGCCAAAGAACTTATCGACGGCTATTTTGAAAACTTCCCGAAAATTAAGGCATTCATGGACAAACAGATAGATTTGGCCGGAAAGAACGGGTATGTGCAAACAATTAGAGGGCGTAAACGTTATTTAAATGACATAAATTCAGCCAATGCGGTGGTAAGGGGAATGGCAGAACGAAATGCCATCAACGCACCCATCCAGGGTTCGGCAGCCGATATTATCAAAGTGGCCATGATTAATATTTACAGGCAGTTTCAAAAGGAAAAACTAAAATCGAAGATGGTTTTGCAGGTGCACGACGAACTGAACTTCGATGTTTTTAATTCCGAATTGCAAAAAGTAAAAGAAATTGTAAAAACTGAAATGGAGCATGCTGTTGAACTTGATGTTCCGCTTACCGTGGAGATGAATGCCGCCGGCAACTGGCTCGATGCCCATTAAAATGAATATGCATAAACGAATTACCGAAATAGAAACAGAAGACGATTACCGCGATGCCCTCAATCGCTTCATCGAATTGTGCGAATCGCAAAAAACCGATGAGGACTTGCAGGAACTGCTCCTGCTCACCGACCTCATGGAAAAATACGAACGTGCAAATTGTGGAGGAAGCTAAAGACCTTTTATTTATGCATACAACCGCTGAAAATGATTCTCCAGATGGTTACGCATGGCCGACCGGAAATCATCGGGCGTTCCGGTTTTTAGTACATCAACAAGTCCCTGGTGTGAAACATGCTTTTTCATCTGAATGGGTTTATTTACCAATCCGCTGTCGTACATGTAATTAAAAACTGGGAGCAAAATTTGCTGAAATTTTAAAAGTGTTTCGTTTCGGGCTATTTCATAAAGCTTGCCATGAAATTTTATTTCGTGATCGATGTCGAACAAAATATCGTCCGATTTTTCCGGCTCCTTGTTGATGATTCTTTCCAGTTCGGTTATATCTTCGGGTGTAACATGTTGAAAAATTAAATCGGCCATACCGATTTCAATCACAAGCCGCAGCTCAAAAATATCTTTCAGCGTGGTATTATCCAGCATGCGTGGAATCATCGATTTTGCCAGAAGCGCCGAAAGATCAGGGCTTTTAATAATGGTTCCCTTGTGTTTTACCGCTTCAATTATACCCAGGGTTTTCAGCCGTGTTAACGATTCACGCACCACTGTACGGCTCACTCCCATGGAATTGGCCAGTTCAATCTCCTTTGGGATTACATCTCCGGGTTTATACTCTTTTTTAATGAAAAAATCAATCAGATTCATTTCAACCTTGTCAACCAGGCTCCGGGTATCAACAATTGGTAAAAAATCTGCTGTGCCTTGTGCATTCATATTTCTGTTTCAAGTGATTTAAGCTGAAAATTTCTCGCGCAAATTTCTAAAAAAAATTTTGCATTTAAGAATTTAATAATATATTTGCGTCGTATTATGTAGTACATAATGCAAATATAAAAATAAATTCAATAAAAAAGTCGCTTATGAAAAATTTCATGCAAAAAATGCTAAGATTCTGCGGAGTAGTAGCTTTAATACTGCTTAGCGGACAAGTGTTTGCCCAAAAAGACATCACAGGAAAGGTTACAGATGCTGCTTCTGGTGAGCCACTTCCCGGGGTTTCCATTGTTATTTCGGGAACAACCATGGGTACCATTTCCGATTTTGACGGAAATTTCAGTATCACTGTTCCGGAAGAAAACAATCAACTGGAGTTTTCCATGATTGGATATTCCAGAAAAGCGGTACCCCTCGATGGCGCCACTGCGTTGAATGTGATGCTTGAGGAAAGCACCACTGCACTGGAAGAAATTGTGGTGACCGGTTACAGCACTCAGTCGCGTGCCGAAATGACCACTTCAATTTCGAAACTGGACACCAAAAACCTGGAAAGCGTTCCGCGTTCAAACGCCGCAACTGCGCTGCAGGGAACCATTGCCGGTTTGAAAGTAACCCAAACCACCGGTCAGCCGGGTTCTACACCCAGCATGGTGGTTCGCGGGGGTACAAGTTTCTCGGGAACAGGAAGTCCGCTGATTTTAATTGACGGGGTACCGGGTTCATTTTACGCCTTGAATGCCGACGATATTGAATCGATGGAAGTGTTGAAAGATGCTGCTTCTACTGCCATTTATGGTGCAAGGGCAGCCAATGGTGTAATTCTGGTTACTACCAAAAAAGGGAAAGCCGGAACTTCGAACATCAGCCTGAGAGCAAAATTCATCAGCAATCAGCGCCGCGAAGACCCGATGGAATATCTGGGTGCCAGAGATTATGTGCATTTTAACAGGCTTGCAGTTAAACAAGCCCAGGACGTGATGGGCTACGCATGGCTGAACCAGTTTTTAACAGGAGCCAATGCTGCCGGAACAGGAAACAATACCACCAATTCGCTTTATACAACTATGGTGTTATCGGACGATAACCGCTATTTACTCGGCTATGAAGGATGGCAAACTATGGAAGACCCTGTTAATCCGGGAACTACACTCATTTTTCAGGAGAACCAGATGAATGAATTGTTCTACCAGGACAGCTACGCGCAGGATTATACCTTGTCATTTGATGGCGGAAACGACAAAGGAACCTATTATCTCGGTCTCGGATTTCTGGATGATAAAGGGTTGGTGTTTGGTTCCGATTTCGACCGCTATTCCGGAACATTTAATGCATCGTACAAATTATCAGATGCTTTGAAGGTTTCATCCAACATTATTTATGCGCACTCGAGCCAGGCTTTACCTTTCGATACCGATTACAACCTGTTTCAGCGTACCGCCGGATTGGCGCCTACTTCGCGCATTTATTTTAATAATCCCGACGGAAGTTTATCGGATGATTATCACCCTGGAACATACGTTGGGTTTGGTAACCCGCTTTACTACCAGGATAAATTTGTACGTTCAAATCTTGAACAACGGCTTACGGGTTCTGTACAGTTTGATTACACTTTTTTGAAAAACTTTACATTGACTGCCCGTGGAAGCCATTTTACCATCAACAATTCGAACGAATCGTTTAACAAAGCTTACCTGAATTCGGGTAGTCTGAATACCGAAAGACGCGCTGCAGCATCGCATGCCCGCACGCTTCGCAACCAGTTAACGGCCATGTTAAACTACCGCAATTCATTTGCCGGGGTGCATAACGTAACGGCATTGGTGGGAACTGAATATTTCGTGGAAAAATATTTTGCTTTTAGCGCTGCAACAAGGTTGTCGCCAACCGATTTAATTTATACCATGAACGTGGGTTCCGAAGCTGCCGGTATCCCTACTTCATCGAGAACCGGATATGAAATCGCTTCGCTGTTTGGCCAGGCCAATTACGATTTCGATTACAAATACCTCTTCGGCCTCACTTTCCGTTACGACGGTACCTCGCGGTTGGGGAACAATAAATACGGCTTTTTCCCCGGGATTTCTGCCGGTTGGAATGTTCACAACGAAGATTTTTTCCAGCGTTCGAAAGTGAACGATATCGTGAGCAAACTGAAACCGAGGGTGAGTTACGGGGTGAACGGAAACATCGACATTTTGAGCAACTTTGGAGTATTCGGAAGCTACGGGCAAACTGCAGTTTATGATACACAAACCGGTTATGCCAACAATGGTCTTCCGCTGCTCGATTTGAGATGGGAACGCTCAACTACCCTGAACATGGGACTGGATGTGGGTTTGTTCGACAACCGCGTGAGCCTTATTTCCGACTTCTTTATCCGCGACGTTCAGGATAAGCTGGCCGGGTTAACCCTGCCGCTCTGGACCGGATTTTCATCCATTCAAACCAACAACGGTACATTGCAAAACCGGGGTATAGAACTCGAAGTGGATGCCAATGTGGTGAAAACAAACGACGTTAACTGGAACCTGGGACTTACCTATTACAGTGTACGCAACTATGCCAAACAGCTTCCCGACAATGGAGTGGAGAAAAACAGGCAGGGAGGTACCGAAATTTACGACCCGGCAACCGGCGGAACAATGTATGTTGGCGGTTTGCAGGAAGGCGAGCGTGTGGGTTACGATGTGATTACTGCCTATGTGTTCGACGGTGTTTACAAAACACAGGCAGATATCGATGAACATGCAGGCCGCATTGTGGAGTTTGCTCAGGATAAAGATACCCGCTTTTTAGGCGATACCCGCTGGAAAGATTTGAATAACGACGGAGTTATCAATTACCTCGACCGTGAAGTGATTGGGAGAAGAACCCCTGATTTTACCGGTGGATTGACATCAGATTTGAGCTATAAAAACTTCAATCTGTATGTAAAAACCGACTTTACGCTTGGACACTATATTATTAACGGTCGTCGCGTGAAAGGAATTGCCCAAACTCAGGGAAACCAAAACGGACCGCTGGAAATCAGAGATACCTGGACACCGGATAATCCGGATGCCGATGTTCCGATTTTCACACTGGTTGACCGTCAGCGCAACCACCTGGCTGCCGGTTTCGACCAGGGTTCAATGGACCAAAGCAGCTCACGGATGTGGGAAAAAGGAGACTATTTTGCTCTGCGCGAAGTAACACTGAGTTACAATCTCGATGGAAAAATCGTAAATAATCTTGTTAAAAACATGAGGTTATACCTTTCAGGCTCCAACCTGGCTTACTTTAACGGATTTTCGGGAAGCTCGCCGGAAGAATCAGGTGATGGTATTGATTACGGAAGATTCCCGCTGCCGCGCACA
>CAZCPH010000114.1:0-9255 GCA_964500105.1 uncultured Mariniphaga sp.
TTTAATAATCTCACATAAGCTGTCCCTTAGAACTCCCTCAATTACTTTCGCAGAAAACAGAAAATGTTATCTTTTATAGCACACTACTTCACCGGATACTGTTTTATCATATTTACAAATATCCCCATCATGTAATTCCTTACTTCTGGTTCCTGCTCCATTAAAAGCTCATCTATAGAAATCTCACTTTTCTTTGGTTTTATTTCAATCAAAATAATTATTTTCTTTTTTATACGTTCAATCAGAAAACTATTCCTGACAATTAATGACTCAAAAATCGGAACAATTGAATAGATGGAGAGAAAATGTGTTTTTTTCCCTGCTGGTCGTCGCAGTCGGTGTTTTTCCTTTTTCTGAGGCGCTTATCAGTATTTCTGCCGGTTTGCTTCTATTTCAAACAATCGTTCTGCAATCCTGGAAACATCCTTCAGTAAATCTGCATTCCTGGAAAAATGTTGTTTTGCCAGTTTCAATCGTTGGAGTTTATTTATTTGGTACAATTTTTACGGAAGATCTTTCTTTTGCAGCCTATGAGCTGAAAAAGGTCGTTTTTTGGGTTATTTTTCCGTTAGCTGTATTCTTGTCGCCAAGGCTTTCAGTGAATAAAACTTATCTGGTTTTGTATGTATTTATTCTTTCTGTTGCAATTTCAAGTTTTATTTTTACCGGCAAACTGGTTTTGTTTGATTATTTGCAATTAGCCGATTTTAGAACTGTCAGTATCGTATCGCACATTCGCTTTTCTTTTCAGGTTGCTTTGGCAATTATTTTGTTGTTTTGGTTTTTGTTAAACAGAAAAAATATGCCTTTTAGGATTTCACCTTTCATATTGTTGGGGATGCTCCTATGGTTAACTCTGTTTCTTATTCTGCTTAAATCGTTGTTGGGGATAGTTGCTTTTTTTGGTGTTCTGATCATTTCAATTCTTATTTTTATTTACAGCACAAAAAACAAGAAAATGAAAGTTGGCTTTGCCTCGCTGCTTCTTGTTGCAATGTTTTTGCCTTTAATATACATTGCAAATGTGGCAAACGACTTTTATCGTTTCGAACCAATAAACCCGGAGACTTTAGAAAAATATACATCATCCGGTAATCGTTATCATCATAATTTTGAGCAGGGAATGCGTGAGAACGGCCATCTTGTTTACATTTATGTTTGCGAAGATGAACTCAGGCAGGAATGGAATAAACGAAGTGAGATAAAATACGACGACGATTTGAATGGTTATATGCTGGGAACAACGCTTATTCGTTATTTAACCAGCCTGGGATACCGTAAAGACAGCTTGGGAATGAGTAAGTTAACTGATAAAGATATTCAACTTATTCAGAGTGGAGTTACCAACTATAAATTTAAAAACCATGCAATTTCCATATACCCAAGAATCTACGAAACGATTTGGGAACTGGACTATTATATGCGAACAGGTGATCCGAATGAAAAAACTCTTGCTCAGCGAATTGAATATGCTAAAGCTTCACTTATCCTGATTAAGGAGAATCCGCTTTTCGGAATAGGTACAGGAAACTGGGTTTTAAAATACAATGAGGTTTACGACCGGATGGATACCAAACTTTCTGCTGAAAAGCGCGGCCCTTCTCATAATCAGTACTTAAATTACATGGTAAAATTTGGCATTATCGGGTTTCTCTGGATTCTGTTTGCAATTCTTTTTCCGTTTTTTAAACTGGGGCATCGTCGAAATTATGTATTTATTCTGTTTCTTGTGTTTTATGCTGTTGCCAATTTGGGCGATGCGAATTTAGAATCTCATATGGGGCTTTCGTTTTTTACGTTTTTTTACAGTTTTTTCCTTTGGAATTCAACCGCAGACATGAAAAAATCTATTCCCTTGTTTTGAGCCCGTTTTTACACCAATTAAGGTTCTTCTGAACTGATTTTTCCAATATTCTCCAGTTGGCAGAAACCATTTCTCTGCTCTGAAACTTATGCCAGAGATGATATGTTATTGCCTGAAATTTTATCTTTTTGAAAATTATCCCACTGTTGAATAACCTCAAAACCAATTCGGTATCTTCCAACCCCCATCCTACAAATTCCTCATTCCATCCATTCACAGCAACAATGTCTTGTTTCCAAACACCGAGTAATCCACCCCGCAGTTTCGAAGAATAATCCAACGGTTTTAGAAATAAATTTATCAGTGGAAAACGAAATGCGTTTAACCGGTTTTTTTCAATTTCCGTTGAAATTGGAGAAGGGGGATCTGAAACTTGTTTTGAAATTCTTCTTTCTGTTGCTGGTTGGTTAAGAAATACCCTCGAACCAATAAGTGCTGTACCGGGTTTTGCCATCTGCTTAAAATCTGAGATAAAACGAGGATGAAAAAATAAATCTCCGTCAGAAAAAATAAGGTAATCTCCTGAGCTTTGCTCAATGGCCCTGTTTCTTATGGCCGCTGCCCTGAACCCTTTATCTTCGTGCCATACATGAAGAAGCGGAACCATAAACCTGCTTTGGTAGTTACGAATTATTTCCGATGTTTCTTTGCCTGAACCATCGTCGGCAATGATCACTTCATCGGGCAAAACGGTCTGTTTTTCTATACTGTTAAGAATCAATGCAAGTGCTTGTGGCCTGTTGTATGTAACGATTATGAGCGATATTTTCATTTTTTCCGGAATAAGTTGGTAAAAATAATCAGATTCAAGCAGCAGAAGATTTTTTGCTGGAAGAATTATACATTTTTTACAAGCTTTAATTTTTTATTTGTACTGAACAGAAGTAGATTAAAAAACTTCGAACAATTTGTGGATTACATTGTTTCGGTTAGGAAAGAAATTAAAAAAAAGACAAAGAGGTATGGAAAGAAGAAATTTTATTGCTACTATAGGCACAGTTGCCGTTGCATCTCCTTTTTTGGGTGCATTGAGTTCATGCGCTTCAGAAACAAAAGCATTTGAAGGACATAAATTTCCCGAATTGGGTTATGATTTCAATGCATTGGAGCCTTATATTGATGCTCAAACCATGGAGTTGCACTACACAAAACACCACCAGGGGTATTTTAATAATTTTATGAAAGCTGCCGATGGTACAGATATGCTGGATACTCCGATGGAGAAAATTTTTGAAACAATCAGCCGGCAGTCAGAGGGAGTTCGGAACAATGGCGGAGGTTTTTACAACCATACATTGTTTTGGGAAAATATGACTCCCGGCCCGGTAGAAGTTCCTGCTGGCTTAAAAGAGGCCATAGAAGGCGATTTTGGTTCGTTTGATGCGTTTAAGGAACAATTTGGAACTGCAGCCAAAACCCGTTTTGGAAGCGGTTGGGCCTGGCTTGCTGTTGGTGCCGACGGAAAATTATTTGTTACTTCAACACCAAACCAGGATAATCCTCTGATGGATGTTGCAGACCAGAAGGGCACGCCCATTTTGGGGCTCGACGTTTGGGAACACGCGTATTACCTGCATTACCAGAACAGACGGGCAGAATATGTGGACAATTTCTGGAACATTGTAAACTGGGAAGTGGTAAAAAGCAGATTCGATTTGGCGAAAGCCTGAAAATAAATTGGAATATAAGCGGTGGCTCATTACTTTTGACGCAGAAAAATTTCAAAAGTGATGAGCCACCGTTTTGTTTTTATAGGTGCAGGAAATCTCGCAACGCGTTTATCGCTGATCCTTAAAGAAAATGGTTTTTCTGTGGTGCAGGTGTACAGCCGAACAGAAGAATCGGCAAGGGTACTCGGCCAAAAACTCAATACAAACTATAGTACTGAAGTTGAAGAAATTGTTTCTGATGCCGATATTTATTTTGTGGCACTTAAAGATTCTGCCTTCGAAAAAGTCCTGCCTCAAATAGATTTTCAAAACAGATTGGTGGTTCATTGTTCGGGTAGTATGCCGCTTTCCTGTCTTGAAAAATATTCCAAAAATATTGGAGTATTCTATCCTCTGCAAACTTTTTCCAGGCACAGGAAAGTTGAATTTTCTGAAATTCCTGTTTTTATTGAAGCCAGTTCATCGGAAAATGAAAAGAATCTGATTCAAATTGCTGAAAAAATCTCATCGCAGGTTTCGGTTTTAAATTCCGAAAAACGCCTGAGACTTCATATTTCGGCTGTGTTTGCCTGTAATTTTGTTAATTATTTTTACACTGTTGCGGGCGAAGTGTTGAATTCGAAAGAAATACCTTTCGAAGTGTTGTACCCGTTAATTGCAGAGACAGCGCGCAAAGCTCAGGAAATGGATCCGGAACAGGCGCAAACGGGGCCTGCTGTGCGGTTCGATCAAAATGTGATTTCCAAACATTTAGCAGCACTGGAAGCATTTCCGGAGTTTCAAAACCTTTACAGATTGGTTTCTGAAAGTATTTTTAAATTTTATCAAAACAGATAATCCATGTCGTTTTTTAAAGAAGAATTGAAAAATGTGAAAGCGTTTGTTTTCGATGTTGACGGTGTTTTGTCGAAAGACACCTCGTCGCTAAATGAAAAGGGCGACCCTGTGCGAACAGCCAATGTGAAAGACGGATTTGCCATCCGGTATGCCATTGCCCAGGGGTATCCGGTAGCAATTATTACAGGCGGTTTTGTAGAACGGGTTCGTCTGAGGCACGAAAAGCTTGGTGTACGGTATTATTACGAAAATGCCCAAAACAAAGTGGAATGCATGGAAGATTTTTGCAGGAAAACCGGCATCGACGCAAAAGATGTTCTGTTTATGGGCGATGATCTGGTGGATTTTCATGTTATGCTCCATGTAGGAATTCCTGTTTGTCCGCAGGATGCTGTTTACGATATTAAAGCCATTTCAAAATACATCTCAGGAAAAAACGGGGGAGAAGGATGTGTGCGCGATATCATTGAGCAAACGCTCAGAGCGCAGGGAAAGTGGGTAATTGATGAAACGATAATAAAAAATGTTTTTTAATGAACTGGTTACCTGCTTATAACTATATTTTGGCTTCGAAATCGCCCCGCAGACAAGAACTTCTGAGTTTGCTGGGAATGAAGTTTTTGGTAAAAGTGGCAGAGGTGGAAGAAAATTTCCCGGAAGGAATATCGAAATATGAGATTCCTGAATTTCTTGCCCGCTTAAAATCAGAGCCTTTGATTTCTGAACTTCGGGAAAATGATTTGTTGATTACAGCAGATACCATTGTTTACCTGGATGGAGAGGTTTTGGGAAAACCTGCAAACCAGGCCGAGGCAACAGAAATGTTGAAAAAACTTAGTGGAAAGGAGCATCAGGTGATTTCTGGCGTATGCTTGACTTCAACTGAAAAGCAAACGTCTTTTCATGCCGAAACAAATGTTCAGTTTAAGAACTTAACCGAAGACGAAATTCGGTTCTATATTGAAACCTGCAACCCTTTTGATAAGGCCGGCGCCTACGGAATTCAGGAATGGATTGGTTTTATTGGCATAACTCATATTGAAGGCTCTTTTTACAATGTGATGGGATTGCCGGTTCAGCAACTCTATCAGGAAATTTTGAATTTCTAAACGTTGTGGTTTTGTATTTAAAAAAAATGCCGGGATTTTTACTTCGCCTTCCAATCACTAAATATCAGGTTGTTAACTCATTTTTACTCATTTCTTAAATCTTTTTCCGAAGAGAATTCGTAAATGGTAGAAAACAACATTTAAACCATTATTATGAATAATCCGGGGAAATATTTAGTGATGTTTATTCTCACTTTCATGTTGTTTGGGGGGTGCACAAAAACCGAACCGGTTCGGATTGGGTTTTTAATGCACGCTTTAGATAAGGAAAGGTGGGAAAATGACCGGGACTTTTTCGTTCAGAAAGTTCAGGAGCTTGGAGCTACTGTAGAAGTTCGTATTGCCGATAACGATGTTGAAAATCAGATTCGTCAGGCAAATGAACTGCTCGCCAACGGTGTTGACGTTTTGGTTGTGATTCCTGTTGACCAGTTTGCTGCTGCACAAATTGTTGAAAATGCACATGGAAAGGGTGCGAAAGTAATTTCGTATGACCGTCTGATAAAAAATTGCCCGCTTGATTTTTATGTTTCAACCGACAATGTTGAAGTTGGCCGGTTACAGGCAGAGTACATTACCACCATTAATCCTGCGGGAAATTATGCGTTAATTGGTGGCGCAATGACCGATAACAACAGTCAGTTTTTGTACCTGGGACAAATGAACGTATTGCAGCCACTGGTTGAAAAAGGGGATATAAAAATTGTTTACAACGTATTCACCAACAGCTGGTCAGAAGAAGAAGGGTATAGTCACGCCAAAAATTTACTGGAACAAACGCAGGATGTGCAGGCCATTTTAGCCGGAAACGATGCCATTGCCTACGGTGTAATCAGAGCACTTCGTGAAGCTGGAAAAGAAGAAGATGTTCTGGTGGCAGGAATGGATGCCGATTTGAAAAATCTGCAGGAAATTGTTGCCGGGCATCAAACCTGTACTATTTACAAACCAATTGAGAAAATGGCCTCAACTGCAGCCGAACTTGCGGTTTCTTTGGGAAAAACAGGAGAGTGCGAGAAAACATTTCAGACCGTTAGCAACGGCGTCAGGCTTGTTCCTGCTTTTTTTCACGATGGGGTGGTTGTTAACCGCGGGAACTTGAAGTTAACAGTCATTTCTGAAGGATATCAAACTGAAGAAGAAGTTTTTAAATAGTTTTTCTTGTTGCTTGTGTTTGTCCTGCTTTCCATAAACCAATGGCAATCAAAATGTAAAAAATGCTGTTCAGAATGGCAAAAAAAACAAAAGTGCGATCCATAAATTCGCGGGAATAACTTAAAATAAAATTAAATAAAGTGTAATAAAAGAAATTGCCGGAATAGTAAAGTATTATTGCAGAATTGATCCAGACAAGGGAGGAATCTGAAAGCACCTTGATGTTGCTTTCGCGCATAATATTGGCAAACAGTAAGATAGCCAGTGTAATCATAAGTACTGAACTTACAGCACCTGGTACGCTGGGAAACTTCATATGACTTTGAAACAGAATTACATTGTGTAAAGAGAAAAGTTCGAATAAAACTATTGTGGCAATTATTATTTTTTTATCGATAAAATTTTTCAATTCGTATAAATAAAACAGTGCCAGAAAAATAAACGATATTGAAATGTATAAATGCCCCAAAGGCATATTGCTTTTAATCACAAAGAATTGTTTTAGCGCCTTGTTGGTTAGTTCTGTCAATGTTCCTGCAACAATGAAGTAAAATAGAAACTTGTGACTTCTGGTTAGCTTTTTATACTGAATAAGACCAACAAAGAAGGGTAAAAAAATGACAGCCCATATGAATTTACTGAGAACCATCGTTTTCAGAATTGTAAAAGCTTGATTTGTCACAATAAGGTGGACAGGGGTCGGCAAAGTCAAAAACCATCGACTGATCTTTAATATCTCTTTTCTCTTTTACATCCGGATAGATTAACGCATTCATGGTTTTTGATATTCCAAAACTTATTTGGGCCTCATTTTTATTTTGCATGGTGAAAATTTCGTGAAGCTCGTATTTGCTCAGCAGAAATGCTTTCGGATAAATAAATTTTCTGAATCTGGCCCATTCGTTTTCAGCATCGAGTTCGCCATTACGCCAATTTTGAAAGCGCCTGATATTTTCAATAACTTTTATGGTTTCGGCAGATTTGTTCAGATTGGTTTTTTCCAGCTTGAAAACCGGGTTTTCGTAATCTCTGAAAACTTCTCCGCTTCCCATCAGAAATGAAGAAACGGCATAGGCACACAAAACAAATTTGTCGTCTTTTTTCTCCGGCTCCAGCCCCAGATAAACGCGAATTCTGTTTTCGTTCTCGCCCGTCAGCAACTTGTAGGTTTCCTTTTGAAGTACGATGGACGGAACAACAAGGTTAAAGGTAAAATTTTCTTCTTCAACCATGTTTAAAATCCAGTTTTCAGCCTGTTCCGGGGGCACCTGGTCACGTTTTAAATTTAAGTTCATTTTTGCCATTTTCTGCATCGTTTGGATTCCTAAAAATAAACAAATTTACTTTGATTCATCGTATTTCAATATATTATTTTTATGTTGCAGAGCTTATGTAGCCTGTATTTAAAATGCACTGGCGATTAATGTTGTCCCTTTTTGATATAATTTCAGGTGAAAGTTATTTTTAGAGCAAAAAAAAACTGCCCTTTCGGACAGTTTTTCTTCATCAGTTGTAGTAGTAATAATCGTTGGGGTAATATCCGTGGTTGTTAAAGTTTACTTCCAGTGCAAAGTATCTTTCAGGATAATGAACGAGTGAGAATCCGTGAGGATGCTTTTCGAAGAACAGATTGCCGGACCTGAAGTAACGGTAACCGTTAATATAAACAATCTCGTAACCGGCAGGCATGTTTCTGAAAACAATTCCGTAAGGCATATCAACCAGAACGTAACCAACACCTTTGAAATATCTGAAAAAATGACCGTTGTAGTTGTAGTACCTAACGTTATTGTGTACAAAATAAACCGGTTTACCATTTATTTTTTTAATCACGTGGCCAAAATCGGGATGATAATAATAGTGCTTGTTAAATTTATAGGAATAAGGATGATAAGCACTGTAGTAGTCCTTCCAGCTATTTGCATTCCAGCGGTAAGTTTCCCAGTTTCTGTCCCAGTGAAGGTATTTTTTGTAATCGTAATTCCGGTAGTAATTTTCGTCATGCTTGTTGTACGGTACACGGTGTTTTACAGAATTTCCGGACCAGTAGTTTTTGTTCCCTTTAAAATTCTTATTCGGCACGTACCGCTGGTCGTTTTTGTTATTGCGGTAAATATTACGGTTGCCTGACTTGTTTGCATGTACAGCCTGGCTGTTTTTTAACTGTGCGTTTTTTGCAGAATGTGTACTTCTTCTTTTAACTTCCGGTTTGTTATCGGAAACCCTTTTTACTTCGTAATTTTTTACTGCATTTTTTTCACGAGCGCTGTTTCTTATTTCTCTCTTTTTCTCAACCCGTGTTTCAGCTTTTTTATTCTGATTTGGCCGGCGTTGAGCAGAAGCAGAATTTATTGCAGCGGCGATAACCATTGTGGTTAAAATTGCTGCGGTCCAAGTTGTAATTTGTGTTTTCATGACTTTCATTTTTTAAAGTTTTACAATTAACGCTTTGCTCTGTGGCTCCTTTTTATACCGGTATGTTTAACAGAAATTTGCAAAGGATGTGCCAAATTGAAATAAATGTAAAAAATGCTTTTTAATTAATGTTGATTATCAACAGGTTAAATATTTTATTTTTTCAGGAAATCTCTATAATTTTGTCTTTTGAAAAAAGAGAGCC
>CAZCPH010000115.1:0-9237 GCA_964500105.1 uncultured Mariniphaga sp.
CCCTCGACGCCCGTCACCGGTTTTTCCATGAAAACGGCTGCCGGTTGTCTGATCACGGACTGGAAACAGCCATTGCTGAAGAATACACCGAAAAGGAAATCCGCGATATTTTTGAAAAAATCAGGGGCGGTAATGATTTGACCAACCCGGAAATCCTGAAATTCAAATCGTGCATGTTGTACGAATTTGGCATTATGGACCACTCCCGCGGCTGGACGCAACAATTCCACCTGGGAGCGCTACGTAACAACAGTACTCGTCTGTTCAGCCTGTTGGGACCCGACACCGGACTCGATTCCATTGGTGATTTCGAAATCGCTCGTCCGCTTTCCAGATTTCTGGATAAACTCGACAAGGAAAACAAATTGGCCAAAACCATACTGTATAACCTTAATCCGCGCGACAACGAACTGATTGCGACAATGATTGGCAATTTCCAGGATGGTTCGGTTCCCGGAAAGATGCAGTTTGGCTCGGGTTGGTGGTTTCTCGACCAGAAAGACGGAATGGAAAAACAGATGACTGCGCTTTCAAACATGGGTTTGCTAAGCCGTTTTGTAGGTATGCTAACCGATTCCAGAAGCTTTTTGTCTTATCCACGGCACGAATACTTCCGCAGAACACTCTGCAACCTGATAGGAAACGACGTGGAAAACGGCGAAATTCCAAACGATATGGAACTGCTGGGCCAAATGGTGGAAAACATCTGTTTCAACAATGCAAAAGCCTATTTTGATTTTGTATAACATATCGGTTTTCTTTTTTAATTCCGGCAGAATAGTAAATTTGCAATCGATTGCAACTTCAATTTAAATTGAACCCAATGAAGAAAAAAGTCGTTACGTTTGGCGAAATCATGTTGCGCCTGGCCACCCCCGGATACCTGCGGTTTTCACAAAGCAGTGAACTGACTGCAACCTTTGGAGGAGGGGAGGCCAATGTGGCTGTATCCCTGGCCAATTATGGTATTCCGGTTGATTATGTGACGCGGTTACCTGAGAACGATATTGGCCGTGCCTGCATGATGGATTTGCGCAAACACGGCGTTGGAACTGACAATATTATTTGGGGCGGCGAACGGCTTGGAATTTACTTCCTGGAAACCGGCGCTGTTAGCCGTGGCAGTAAGGTGGTTTACGACCGTGCCCATTCAGCTGTTTCCGAAATTGAACCGGGAATGGTTAACTGGAACGAAGTTTTTAAAGATGCGGCCTGGTTTCACTGGACCGGCATCACCCCGGCTGTTTCACAAAATGCTGCAGACGTTTGCCTGGAAGCCATTAAAAAAGCCAATGAACTGGGCGTTACCGTTTCATGCGACTTGAATTACCGTAAAAATCTTTGGAAATACGGAAAAACCGCCGGAGAAGTGATGCCCGAACTGGTTGCCGGAACTGACATCATTCTGGGAAATGAGGAAGATGCTGAAAAAGTGCTGGGCATTAAACCCGAAGGTGTGGACGTAACCGGCGGACATGTGGAAGGCGCTGCTTACGAATCGGTTTCGAAGCAGATTATGAAACGTTTTCCCCGGTGCAAAAAAGTGATTACCACCTTGCGTGGCTCGGTAAATGCCAATCACAACACCTGGTCGGGTGTACTTTGGGATGGAAAAAAACTTTACGAAGCACCCACTTATCAGATTACACACATTGTTGACCGGGTTGGTGGCGGCGATTCGTTCATGGGCGGACTGATTTACGGTTTGCTGACCTACGAAGGCGACGACCAGAAAGCACTGAACTTTGCAGTAGCTGCATCCTGTTTAAAACATACCATTTACGGTGACTACAACCAGGTTACCGTTGACGAAGTGGAAAAACTGATGTGCGGAGATGCCTCGGGGCGGGTTGCGAGATAAGGGCCTCCCTAAATCCCTCCGAAGGAGGGACTTGAAGAGAAAAAAGTATCTGCAACGTTTTAAAAAAGCCCCGGGCTTTAGCCTGGGGATGCAAAGTAAAAAATAGATTCAAGGCGCAACCAGGAAGTTGATTGGAATGATAACGTATCATGCGCCGCAATTTAAAAAGAGCTTGAAAAGTAGAAATAATCATATTTAACAGTTATGGCCAAATTTTCCCGTATAGAAGTAGCATCAAAAATGAAAGAAACCGGAATGGTTCCGGTGTTTTACCATGCCGATGCAGAAGTGTGTAAAAAAGTTGTAAAGGCCTGCTACGATGGGGGCGTTCGACTGTTCGAATTCACCAACCGCGGCGATTTTGCCACCCTCGTTTTTGCTGAGTTGAACAAATGGGCGCAGCAGGAATGTCCTGAAATGATCATGGGCGTGGGCTCTGTGGTTGACGAAGGCACAGCTGCCATGTATATTGCTTTAGGTGCCAATTTCATAGTTTCACCGCTTGTTGATGAAGCGACCGCGCGGGTGTGCAACAAAAGAAAAATCGCCTGGAGTCCGGGTTGCGGAACAGTAACCGAAATTGGCCGTGCCCACGAACTGGGTGCCGAAGTGGTAAAAATTTTCCCCGGCTCGGAAGTGGGCGGTCCCGGGTTTGTAAAAGCAGTGAAAGGCCCCATGCCGTGGACCAGTATTATGCCAACAGGCGGTGTTTCACCTACTGAAGAAAACCTGAAAGCATGGTTTGAAGCCGGAGTTACCTGCGTGGGAATGGGATCCAAATTATTTCCCAAAGAGGTTTTAGCCACTGAAAATTATGACTACATTACGCAAAAATGTAAAGAAGCACTGACAATTATCAGCAAGTATAAAAAGTAACCAACTGCAATAGCATGAACTACAATAATTTGAAACGATTACTCGGAGGGGTTTTACTTTTGGCAACCGTTTCCTGTGGTGGGCCAACAGATAAAACAGAGCTGAAACTGGCACACGGCCTTCCAACCGATCACCCGGTGCACGAAGCCATGGAATTTATGGCACAAAGAGCCAGCGAACTGTCTGACGGAAAGCTGACGATTGATATTTACCCGGCAGAGCAACTTGGTTCGGAACAACAGTGTGTGGAACTGCTGCAAATTGGGAGTCTGGCCATTACAAAAGTATCGGCTGCGGTAATGGAAAGTTTTGTGGAAGATTACAAAGTTTTTGGACTGCCTTATGTATTTCGGTCGAAAGAACACGCCTACAAGGTGTTTGACGGAGAAATTGGCCAGGATTTATTGTTGAGCACCGCCGACAAAAGACTTCGCGGACTTTGTTACTACGACGCCGGCTCACGAAGCTTTTACACCGTGAATAAACCAATTGAACATCCCGACGATTTGGCCGGCCTGAAAATCAGGGTAATGAACAGTGTAACAGCCGTTGGAATGGTCAGGGCACTTGGCGGATCGGCAACACCCATTTCATGGGGTGAACTATATACTGCTTTGCAGAGTGGTGTGGTTGACGGTGCCGAAAACAATCCGCCCAGCCTTTACACATCCCGTCATTACGAAGTTTGCAAATATTATTCACTGGATGAACACACCACAATTCCCGATGTGTTGGTTATCAGCCAGGTCGTTTGGGATAAACTTTCGGATCAGGAAAAAGAGTGGATACAACAGGCTGCCAACGAGTCAGCTGTTTTACAGCGAAAATTGTGGGCAGAATCAGAAGAGGAATCAATGGCAGAAGTACAAAAAGCAGGTGTTCAGATTAACCGGCCGGATAAAGCACCGTTTATTGAACGGGTTCAGCCTTTTCTGGAAACTTACAAAAACAACGAGATTATCTATTCATATATTCAAAGAATTCAGGCAGTTGAATAAAATTTACAACCATGACGCTACGAAAAACTATTGACAAAATTTTAGAGTGGTTCCTCGTTTTTTTAATGAGTGTACTTGTAATCGATGTATTGTGGCAGGTTTTCAGTCGCTACGTATTAAACAATCCCAGCAGCTATACCGATGAGCTTGCCGGGTATCTTCTTATATGGGTGGGAATGTTCGGAGCTGCTTATGTTGCCGGCAAACGCGAACACCTGGCTATCGATTTGCTGGTGCAGCGCAGTTCACCTGAACGAAAATTCAAGCTGGAAATGATTATCAGTGTAATCATTGTCATTTTTGCCATTACCGTTCTGATTATAGGCGGCACATCACTGGTTTACACCCGGTTTCTGCTTTCTGTAAAATCATCGGCACTTGGAATACCACTTGGATTCGTTTACCTTGTGATGCCCGTGAGCGGGATTCTCATTACATATTTCGATATTGACAATTTGTTTAAAATGGTTAAGGCTAACCGGAAAAACCAGTAACTATGGAATTTTTAGAAGTATTTGTGCTCGTTTTTAGTTTTATCATATTGCTGATTATTGGTGTACCCATTGCATTCAGTATTGGCATTTCAGGAATTTTGACCATGCTGGTTAGCATTGACATGATACCTGCATTAACCACCTTTTCTCAACGTATGGGAACCGGACTCAACAGCTTTGCGCTGCTGGCGATTCCATTCTTTATTTTAGCCGGAAACATAATGAACAGCGGGGGAATAGCCATCCGGCTTATCGATTTTGCCCGTGTTCTGGTAGGTGGAATTCCGGGAGGTGTGGCCATGGTAAACGTACTGGCCAATATGCTGTTCGGTGCAATTTCCGGTTCTGCAGCAGCATCTGCATCAGCCATTGGCAGTATCATGCAGCCCGAAATGAAAAAAGAAGGCTATCCTGAAAACTTCAGTGCGGCAGTGAATATAACCTCGGCCACAACCGGTTTGTCCATTCCGCCCAGCAATATTCTCATTGTATATTCCCTGGCCAGCGGCGGTGTTTCCATTACTGCGCTTTTCCTTGCAGGGTATCTGCCGGGAATTCTGACAGGTTTGGGCATCATCATCACCGCTGTTACCATGCTTATTTACAAGAAAAAAGGAACAAAGGCAGCGGTAAAAGCACTTGGGGTAGTATCAATGATTGCCATTGGGCTTGTACTTCTTTACCAGGGAGTTTCCTTTTCACGGGCCAGTCTTTCGCCACTGGTGAACCGTATTTTTCTTTACGTCATACTTGCCGGATTGGCAGTTTGGGGATTTATCAGAACCAAAAACAACAAGAAAAAAGCACTCGAGGGAACGAAAAAGTTTCTGGATGCCATTCCCAGCCTGATGATGCTGGTGATTGTGATTGGTGGTATTGTTGCAGGCTTTTTTACAGCTACCGAAGCCTCAGCAATTGCAGTCCTGTATTCCCTTGTTCTGGCATTTATCTATGGCGAAGTGAAGATCAAACACTTGCCAGACATCATTCTTCGCTCTGTAAAAACCACAGGAATTGTGATGCTGCTGGTTGCAACCTGTTTGGGTCTGTCGTGGATTATGGCATACGAAAATATTCCGCAAAATGTAAGTGAAGGATTGCTATCGCTCACCAGCAATCCGTTTATGATTTTGCTGATTATAAATATGTTATTGCTGTTTGTTGGAATTTTTATGGACATGACTCCGGCTGTATTGATTTTCACTCCGATATTCCTGCCGATTGTCACTTCAATGGGAGTTGACCCGATTCACTTTGGAATTATTATGGTACTGAACCTGAGTGTGGGACTTTGTACCCCGCCGGTTGGTTCGGTGTTGTTTATTGGTTGCAGTGTGGCCGGATTGAGTATAGACAAGGTGATTAAACCGCTGTTACCTATGTTCCTTGCCATGGTGATTGTGCTGTTGCTGGTTACCTATTTCCCGCAAATAAGTTTGTGGCTGCCTTCAAAATTGGGTTTCTGAGCCATTCATAACAGATAATTGAAAACCGGAATCAGTTGATGCTGTTTCCGGTTTTTTGTTGCGCTGCAATTTCTTGTTTATGAAGGAAAATAAAACTTATTTTGCATTTGGCAGAAGGAGAAGTTGAAATGAATCTAAAGTGTTTTCGAAGAATAAAAGTTGAGCTGGGGGAAAAAGTTTTCCTTCTTACACTTTGTTTTTTTATGCTTTCAGGCTCTTCAAATGCTTCTTTTTCTGAATTAACTTTCGATATTTTCACCCAGGAAGACGGGCTTCCGAACAATCAGATTCAGAGCATATACCAGGACAGTAAAGGCTGGATGTGGATTGGCACCAGCCAGGGGTTAAGCCGGTTTGACGGGTATTCGTTTGTGAACTTTTTACAAAATCCGGATGACAGTGTCAGTTTAAAAGGAAACCTGGTGCGTGTAATTAAAGAGGACGGAAACGGAAACCTTCTGGTAGGTACAGAAAATGGTGGTCTGAATGTATTTAACCGCCAGTTAGAACGTTTTTCGCATCCGCTGGAAAATTTCAGCAATTTGAAGTTTAGTGAATTTTCGGTGAACGACATCGCTGATGACGGAAAAGGAACCTTTTACCTGGGTACCAATTTCAACATTCTGTTGTACAATTCGCCTGAAGAAATTTCTCCGCTGAATCCTGAAATGCCGGGTTCGGGTAGTTTTGAAGGAAATTTTGTACGAAATCTGCATTTTGATTACAACGGAATACTTTGGGTGGGAACAAACGACGGATTGTTCACATATAACCCGGAAACAAACATAATTGAGCCTTTCCCCCTGCCTTTTCAGACCAGCCAAAGCAAAGAAATCTGGGAAATTTTTGTGGATGATGAAGGCACAATCTGGGTTGGAACCTATTCTGCAGGATTGTTTACCATTTCACCCGACGATTATTTGGTTTCACAGGTTTTGTTATCGCCCGATGTGAACAGGAACGCAACGGTACGATCGGTTTCCAAAGGGATTTTTGGTGAATTCTGGATTGGCACCCGCGGCGGAATGTACGTGTACTCAAAAGAGAAAAAGGAAGTGACCGGTTTCTACCGGCACGACGAACGCGATCCGCGAAGTATTTCCAACAATTCCATCCTTTCCATTTTAAACGACAAAAACGGTGAAACCTGGATTGGCACCCGTGGCGGACTCAATTTACTGGCAAAAAGCAAACAGGTTTTTCACCATTTTGGCGCGCTGCCCGGAGACAACAATTACCTGAACAGCAGTATTATCTATGCGTTCTGGATTGATGACGAAGGAAAAATATGGATCGGCACCGAAGATGGCGGCGTAAATATTCTCAACCCGGAAACCGGCAAGTACGACTACCTCACGGCCAGCGAAAATTCTGACAACTCCATTTCTCAGAATTGCATTAAGGCATTCCTCGACGATAAACAGGGAAATCTCTGGATTGGCACTTATCTGGGAGGAATTGACGTTATAAACCTGCAGACGCGCAAAATATCCCATTTTAAGCATGACCCGGAGAAACCCGGAACGCTTTCCGATAACAGGGTTTGGGATTTTTGCCTCGACCGGAACAACGACATTTGGATTGCCACATCGAAAGGGGTGGATCGCTTTAACCAGGAAAGCCAAACGTTTGAACACTTTTCGCAACTGAATGGTGAAAATCAGGTTTCGTGGATTGAACCCGATTCCAAAGGAAATTTATGGATCGGCAGCCTCGATGAAGTCATAGTTTTTAATCCGGAAGAAAACAAAATCAACCGGTTTCCTGAACACAGCCATGTAATGTTTGAAGATTCCAGGAACAGAATCTGGATTGCGACTTTCGATAAAGGAATAGCGCTCTATTCACCCGAAAACGGTCCGGTGAAATATTACAGTGAAAAAGATGGACTGGCCAACAACCATGTTTTGTCTGTTCTGGAAGACGGCAACAACAACTTGTGGATAAGCACCAACAACGGCCTTTCCATGTTCAACACCGAAAACGAATTCTTCCGGAACTTTACCCGGCAGGATGGCCTGAGCGACAATCAGTTTTGTTACCGTGCAGGTTTCAAAACCCAATCGGGGCAAATGCTTTTTGGCTCTGTTTCGGGCTTTAACCTGTTTAATCCGCAGGAAATTGTTCTGGAAGAAACCAATGTGCCGCTGGTGTTTACCGATTTCAAAATTTTCAATAAAACAGTTCCCATTGGCGAAGGAAAAAAGCCGGTGCTGCAGAAAAGTATTTCCGAAACCGACCACCTGACGCTGAACTACGACCAGAATATGTTTACAATTGAATTTGCCGCTCTCAACTTTGTAAACAGCGACAAAAACCGCTATTCCTACATGCTCGAAGGATTTAACCGGAACTGGAACGAACCGGGAACAAACCGTTTGGCTACCTTCACCAACCTGAACCCGGGTGATTACACGCTACGGATTAAACGGGTTGTTCCGGGCATCGATAATCCGGGAAACGAACTGCAACTTAAAATAACCATTCTCCCTCCATTCTGGAAAACCACCTGGTTTCTGCTGCTGCTCTTTGTGTTTATTATTTTTATGATTTACGCGTTGCTAAAATTTTTCGTGAACCGTGAAAAAATTAAAAACCAGCTGGTTATGGAAAGGGTTAACGCCCGGAAACTGCACGAGCTGGACTCCATGAAACTGAAGTTTTTCACCAATATTTCCCACGAAATAAGAACACCGCTTACGTTAATTATTGGTCCGCTTGAAAAAATTCTGAACCAGGACCTCTCAACATCAGAAATCAGGGAAAACCTGAAACTGGTAAACCGTAACGCCAAAAGCCTCGAAAAACTGATCAGTCAGTTGCTCGATTTCAGAAAACTGGAAGCCGGCAACCTGAAACTCGATCTGGTGGAGGGTGATATCGTGGAATTTACTCAAACCATCGTAAATTCATTTAACGATCTGGCCCGGGAGAAACAGGTGACATTGCGGTTTAACACCCTGAAAAAACAGCTTTTTGCGTCATTCGATGCCGACAAAGTGGAGAAAATCCTGAACAACCTGCTTTCCAACGCATTTAAATTCACCGATGCAGGAGGCCAGGTTTCTGTTTATCTCTCGCAGGTTTTTGATTCCAGTGACGATGATTTTTCAGCACCGGAAAAAGAAAAACAGTTTATCGAATTTGTTGTAAAAGACACCGGACGCGGAATTCCTTCGGGGAATATGAATAAAATTTTCCAGCGCTTTTTTCAGTCCGACGATGTGGCAAAAGATTCGGGAACCGGCATTGGACTGGCGCTGGTGAAAGAACTGATTGCCCTGCACAAAGGGAATATTTTTGTAACCAGCAAACCGGGTAAAGGCACAAAATTCACTGTTCGCATTCCGTTTTTACCGGCAGTTTCACCTTCGTCTGAACCGGAAAAACACGAACTACAGCAAACAGAAAAACCTGTTGCGCTCAAAAACGACGAAATCTTTCAGAATGCTGAAGATGTTCAGACAAAAATTATGTTGGTGGTCGAAGACAACGCCGATGTGCGACAATTCATTTCAGGGCATTTTGGTTCTATGTTCAGG
>CAZCPH010000116.1:0-858 GCA_964500105.1 uncultured Mariniphaga sp.
GCCCTCGATGAGGAAAATGCCAATGCGCTAACCCAACTTCTGGTGAATTTAAGCGAAGAAGAAGGCGTAACATTGATAACCGTTACCCACTCCGCCTCACTGGCCGATCGAATGGATAAAAAGTACACATTGAAAAACGGGAAGTTAATTTAGATTTCTCCCCTTTGGGGAGATGTCCGCCAACTGGCGGACTGAGGGGCTCTTATGACGAAATTTAACTACATATTAAAATCATTTTTTCATTACCTGAAGGCTAATCTGCTGGTGGCTTTGGGAGTGGCCATCAGCACAATGGTTTTAACCGGTTCGCTGATTATTGGCGACTCTGTACGGCATAGCCTGGAGCAAACCACATTTTACCGGTTGGGTGAAACCACGCATCTGGTAGCGGTTACTGAACGCTACTTCCGGCAGGAAATGGCTGCTGTGATGGAAACCGACAACTCCGAAATTCAGGCTGCACCCATATTGTTGCTCGAAGGAGTGGCCATTGCCGACGGCGGTCAGCAGCGGGTAAACAGGGTTCAGGTGGTTGGAGTGGACGAAAATTTTAAAAAAATTTCCCAATCTGGAATTTTTGCTGAGCTTGAAGGAAATGAAATAGTTATAAGTAACAATCTGGCCGAACGGCTGGAGGTTGGCGAAGGTGGAAACATCCTCGTTCGCATTAAAAAAGCCAGTCTTATTCCTTTGAACGCCCCATTTGTTTCAGCCGAGGAAACCAGCGTATCGTTGCGGGCAACCATTAAAAAGGTGGTCGATAAAGAGGAATTGGGACGGTTCAGCCTGAAAACATCGCAAACAGCTCCTTACAATATTTTTATTTCGCTTGACCGGTTGAACCGGTTAATGGAATTT
>CAZCPH010000116.1:868-9191 GCA_964500105.1 uncultured Mariniphaga sp.
CAGCGTAATCTGTTCTTTAATGCAATCCGCCACTTTTTTTGCCCTGTTTACACGCATTTTATTTTGATCCCAGTTTAATGCCCTCTGATTAAAATCCCTCACTTAATTGCTCCTTACAATATTTTTATTTCGCTTGACCGGTTGAACCGGTTAATGGAATTTCAAGGGAAGGCCAATCATATTTTGGTTTCCACAGATTTGGGTGCTGAAGATGTGCGTATATCGGTTGAAAACAGTCTGACCCCTGCCGATGCTGGTTTAAAAATGAAATACATCGCGGCCACCGGCGAACTGGAAATTTCCACCGAACGCGTTTTTATGGAACCCAAAGTGGCTCAGATTCTGGAACAATTGCCCGCCGCAAAACCGATGATTACCTATTTTGTGAATGGGATTGAAAGAAGTCGGAAGTCAGAAGTCGGAAGTCAGAAGGCAGAAAGCGGAAGACAGAACTTTCTTGCACCTTTGTCCCCCTTAACAAAGGGGGACGAGTCCCGAGTACTCGGGACGGAGGGGGTTAAACAGACTGAAGCCGGAATTTCTAAGTCGGAAGAATCAGATAATCACAATCAATCTCCATCAATTCCCTACTCATTTGTTTCATCGCTGGAAGGTAGTCAGCTGGCCGACAACGAAATTCTCCTCACCCAATGGGCTGCCGACGATTTGAACGCTAATTTGGGTGATTCTATTAAACTAAAATATCTGGAAATTGGCCCGTTGCGACAGTTAATCGACCGTGAGGACGATTTTATTTTAAAGGAAATTGTTCCCATGTCAGAAATTTGGGCCGACTCCACGCGGATGCCCTGGCTGCCCGGACTTTCGGATGCAGGTCATTGCCGTGAGTGGGATGCCGGTGTGCCCATCGATTTGGATGCCATTCGCGATAAAGATGAGGATTACTGGACCGAATGGGGTGGAGCGCCAAAAGCCTACGTTTCGCTGAATAAAGCACTGGAAATGTGGGAAAACCGGTTTGGAGTGTTTACGGCTGTTCGTTTTCCGGCCGATAATTTTGATGAAGAGAATTACCAACAGGTTTTTGCAGAAAACATTCGCCCTGCTGATTTGGGCATGGTGGTGGAAGCCATTCGCGAACAAGGGCTTTCAGCAGCCCGAAACGGGACCGATTTCAGCGGGTTGTTCCTGGGACTGAGCTTTTTTATTCTGGCTGCAGCCATCATTCTCACCGCTTTGCTATTCAGGTTAAACCTCGAAACCCGTTCGGCAGAAGTGGGCGTTCTTTCTGCACTCGGTTTTAAGGAAAAGCAGGTGCGCAGTTTTTTTCTTCTCGAAGGATTTGTGGTGGCGCTGGCCGGTGGGCTTTTGGGTCTGGCCTTGTCTGTTTTTTACACAAAAGCCGTTTTTCAAATTTTGAACTCCCTTTGGTTCGACATTGTGCGTACCAACGTACTGCTTATTAAAGTCTATCCGTTCACCCTGGTTTTGGGTCTGGTTATCAGTCTGGTTGTTTCGCTGGCTGCCATTTTTATTTCCATTTACCGGTATCAGAAAAGAAAAACAGCCGAATTGCAAAAACGTTCCGGTACCGGTTTGAAAAAATCTGCACATATCATTCTGGATGCTGCCATGTATCTGAGCCTGGGAATTCCGGTGGGTGTTTTTCTGGAGCAAATTTCAAATCCGTCCGATTTAAAACCTACTCTTTTCTTTTTAACAGGCGGATTTTTATTGCTTGGTTTGCTGTTGGTTTTCAGAAAAGTGTTGTTGGGAATTGAGGTTCAAAAATCCGGGAAAATGCGTTTGGAACGAATTTCGAAACTCAACCTCACCCGTAACCGGGGACGGTCGCTTACCATTGTAACATTGTTTGCTTTGGGAACCTTTTTGGTGATTTCTACCGGTTCCTATAAACTTGATTTGTTTGCCAATGCGCAGGATAAATCGAGCGGCACAGGCGGTTTTCAATATTTTGCCGAAACTACCATGCCGGTGCTCTACAATCTGAATGACCCTGAAAAACGCACCGAGGAAGGAATTTACGAAAATTTTACCGCGGTGCAGTTCCGGCAGGTGGAAGGCGACGATGCAAGTTGCCTCAACCTGAATCGCATTGAACAACCTGCCATTCTGGGGGTGAATCCGGAGGAACTAACCGGACGATTTTCGTTTGCCACACGCATGAAAGGATTGGAGGCCGAAGACCCGTGGGCCGCGTTGAGTGAATCGTTGGATGATGGTTCCATTCCCGCCATTGCCGACCAGACCGTTATTCAGTGGGGACTGGGAAAAAAGGTGGGCGACGAGCTGCTTTATCAAAACGAAAAAGGTGATACGCTGAGGTTGAAACTCATTGCCGGAACAACGCCTTCCATTTTTCAGGGATATGTGATTATTTCGAACGAAGATTTTCTTAAAAATTATCCGTCCAGCAGTGGTTCTTACGTTTTTCTTATTGATGGCGAACCCGAAAAGGAAGAGGCCATTGGAGAAGAACTCCGTTCAGTTTTCCGCGATTATGGCTGGGAAATGGAAGATACAGCCAAACGTTTGGTGGAATTTTATTCGGTTACCAATACATACTTAAGTATATTTCTTGCACTTGGCGCACTGGGAATGATTCTCGGTACCATTGGTCTGGCCATAATTCTGGCCCGCACCATTCTGGAGCGCCGCCGTGAAATTGCGCTCATGCAGGCCATCGGATTCGGAACACGCCAATTGTTCCGTTTGCTGGTAAGCGAATACCTGATTTTGCTTGCAGCCGGCGTTTTAACCGGTTTTGTGACTGCTGTAGTGGCCACACTTCCTTCATTTGTTTCTTCGAACACCGATGCTTCGCTAAGTACGGTGGCACTGATTACTGCAATAATTCTCATCAACGGGGTTCTCTGGATTGCCGGACTGACCTGGTTTTCGCTACGGAATAAAAAGCTGGTGACCGGATTGAGGGTGGAGTAACAACATTTTCGGAAGCAATGAATTTTTTTCCACTGGCTACTCAACAATCAGCAGCGAATTTTCATAACCGTTTTCAAACATGGTTTTCGGATTGTCAGGGTCGGTTATCCACTGTCCGTCAATAATAAATTTGTAGCCAGTATTTCCAGGTTCGGTTTCCACCGTCGCCACCCAGGTATTTCCATCTTTTTCCATTGGGGAAGCAGTTGGAGACCATGAATTAAAAGTGCCGGAAACAAATACTTCTTTTGCATTTTCGAAGCCGTTCAGTTTAAACCTGATTTGCCTGAACCGGGGTTTGTTCGATTCAACTTTTTTTATTGCTTCTGCCAGTTTAATCCGCTCATTTTCGTCTGATGATTTTTCACTCAGCGAATTCAACGCTTTAATGTGCGCTGTGTACAAGGCAATATTCGATTTCACCTTAACATCCGACTGAACTCCGGTACCTTCCCAGTTGGTTTTGGTTACCGGGTTTACCGATCTCATATAAGGAACCGAAATTCTGAAATTCGGATTTATGGTTACAAGTTCGGTTGGGTTGGCGCCTCCACGCGTAACTTCACCAACAACAACGGCTCTGTCCGCATGTTTTAAATCGTAGGCAAGCTCTTCTCCTCCGGAAAAAGTGCGGCTGCTGGTTAAAACGTAAACCGGCTTTTCCACATACCGTTTGCCCGGAACCCAGGCATAGGTCCAGAATTGTTTGGTGGTGTTGGTTTCGCGGGTATAAAAATCGAAAAGATGGGTTGGTTCGGAAAAAAAGTAACTACACAGAAAAGGGATGGTATTCTCATCGAGACTACCGCGACATGAACGCAAATCAAGAATTAAAGCATCGGTTTCGGCAACAAATTGCATGGAAGAGATTAACGTATCGGCACAATGCTCAAGCGGGCCGAACATGGGAATTTCGAGATAGCCGATATTACCCTCCAGTATTTTTTTTGATTTTATGCCATAATTGTTTTCGGTGAGAAGCTGGTTTAGCCATGCTTCCTTCGCACTGTTTTCTTCCAGGCCTTTATGCTCTTCTTCACCAAATTTTTCCACGAAATCAACTTTTAAATGAAGATCATTTGATATTTCCTGCAAATCCCGGGTCAGCCGGAACGCAAATTCATTTCCTGAAGCTATGGAATCATATTTTCCTGAACGCAAATTGTTTAATACGAAACTTTGCATACTGTCAGCAACTTCAGGAAAAATATACCTGGTTTCAAGTACCTTTAAAATTCCGTCAACAGTTTCCTGTTTTTGCATTTTTGTGATTTGTCCGCAGCAAACCTGATAAATCAGCAAAGTAAAAATGAAAAGAAGTTTTCTCATTGTCCTAGTTTGTTAAACGTATGGTAATCAGTCCATACAAACAATTTTGTTTTAATTAATGGCTAAAGAAAAAAGGTTGTTGTTTTCTGTTTTCTGCATCATTTAATTTTCTTCAGCTTTGAATAAGACGCGACCTTTTCTTATTGGTTGCATCTTTGGTGGAAGTTTTATAAAGAAAAAATTATTCAGGCACAGGTATTATGCATGAGAGTGGACAGGACAATTATAACAAAGCTTTGAAAAGAAAATCTTTTGGGGAATATTTAACAGTATGTCAGGTTACAGATTGCTGAAAAAACAACACTGGCCTGACTGAAAATGAATGCCAGGCCAGAGATGCAGATTTAAACAACACGAATGACACTTTTAACTTTTTCCGCCAGTTCACTTGTTACCTATAAGTCGTTGTAATTTGTAGTTGAAACCGGAGAATTCATCAATTTTGTTAAAATCAATAACCCCACTTCTTCATTACAGCCAGATTTTCGCGCATGCAATCCAGGGGAGCTTTACCCTGGTAGGCCTCCTGTTCTATAACAAAAAGTTTGGTCCCCATTTTTTTCGCCATTTTGGTAACATCTTTCGATTCAACAAGGCCTTCGCCCAGAACGGTGCTTTCAAATCCGGTCCCATCGGCGGTTCTGATCATGTCTTTCACATGAATGTTGTCGTAACGCCCGGGATAATTTCCCAGAACATCTTGAGCAAGCGCGCCGGCAATATACATATTCCCCATGTCGAGCTGCATGACCACTTTATCGGCATCGGTATTTTTCATCATCAGATCGAATATTTTTTCGCCGTTCAGGGTTTCACTGAACTCAAAATCGTGGTTATGGTAGCCAAAGCGCATACCCGACTTTTTGCATAATTCGCCACATTTATTGAACACCTCCATAAACTTCATCAAATCGTCGTAGGTTGCCCGCAAACTTGCATCCAGCCAGGGGCTTACCACATATTCCTGTCCCATGTAGGCTGCATCGTCCACAAGTTTTTTCCATTCGTCGGTAAAATCCTGCTGCTGTTCATTCCAATGATTTTTTGCCAGCACTGTATGCCCCGAAGGCATTATCAGGCTTAAATCATCCAGTACTTTTTTAAATTCCTGTGCGGTCCAACCATAAAACTTGTGGTTAACGTAGTTGGCGTGTTCTACATGGGTATAGCCCATTTCTGCAAGTTTGGTGAGTGTTCCCAGCGGGTCGCTTCCCATCTCGTCGCGAACGCTGTAAAGCTGAAGGGCAGTTACCGGATTTCCGCTTCCTCCCGAACAGGAAAGACCAGGAATCAGCGTTGTTCCCGCAATTGCTAAACCACTCGTTCTCAAAAAATTTCTTCTCGATGTTTTCATCATTACTGATTTTTAAATTTCAATATTTTCTGATATAGGTCGAAATTCAGATTTGATCTCTAAAACTAAGAAAATTTTACTTGCAGACACACATTGTGCTTTTGAAAGTATGTTCATTACTGCAGGTTGAGATTGCGCCTTTTTGTAACGTTAAGCCAATATTAAAAGACATGTAACGCTTTAATTTCAGCTGATTTGTGTTTTTTTGAATCTGATTCCCGACAGAAAAAAGCATTTCAATCCGTTATTGTTGAGTTATTTACTCTGTACACTTTGTTTGTTTTACAGTCTGCGATTTTCCATTTTGTTTCACTTTAATTCCTTGCGGGAAAACATATTTTGCGGCATAAAACTGAAAATTTAGCCCGTTTTTCTTCATTCTTATTAAAATCTTGTTAGTACATTTACGAAACTTGAAATTAATAAACAACGTTTAAAAATGTTGCTATTGTTTCTTTTTAAATAAAGAAAAATTTCATTAATAAAGAATTTTAAAACATCAGAAATATATGACTTCGAAAATTCAACAGTTAACTGAAACCATCTACAACGAAGGTGTTCAAAAAGCGAAAGAAGAAGCAGAAGCTATTTTGAAGGAAGCCCGTGAAAAAGCTGCCGGCATAGAAAAAGAGGCGCAGAAAAATGCGGAAAAGAAATTAGCAGAAGCCGAAGCAAAAGCGGAAGAGTTAAAAAAGCAGGTGGACTCGGAGATAAAAATGACACTTAACCAGGCGGTGTCGGCCATGAAACAGGAAATTACCTCGCTGATTACGCAGAAGGTGATTCAGCCACCGGTAAAAAATCTGTTTTCGGATGCAGATTACATGCAAAAATTGATTTCAACCGTTGTAAAAGGCTGGATGGAAAAAGAGAGTTTCGATGTGAAAGTTATTTTACCCGAGCAGGAGAGAAGTCAGCTCGAAAACTTTTTCAGGAATAATCTGGCAGAAGAAATGAATAAGGGGCTTAAGGTAACTTTTGCACAGAACATGAAATCAGGTTTTAAAATCGGGCCTGCCGACGGCAGTTACCTTATAAGTTTTACAGACGAGGATTTCACCAATTTTCTCAAAGCCTATTTGCGCCCGAAAACCAGTCAGTTGCTTTTTGAGGAGGAAAAATGAACAAAAGAAATTATTACTGCCTCGTTGCGGGTTTTCCCGATCTGATTCCCGATGATAAAAAGCTGCATTTTTCGTCGGTGGAACTGCGCAATTATTTGCGCGAAGAGCTGCATCCGGCCGATTTTGAGCTGGTAAAGCTGTTTTATCTGCCGTGGGATCATGAAAATATAATCAATCTGGTATTCGAAACTGAATTTGAATGGGACCGCCGTGGAAATTATTCCCGCGAAACCCTGGAGCAGTTTGTCGATAAAAAACAACTCGAGTTGATAGACTCTTCTGAATTTCCTTCGTATTTGATTGATTTTATTGAGTTTTTTCACGACGACGAGGAGGAATTTCCCAAAACAGCGGCTATAAAATTTTTAACTGAAGGTTGGTACAAAACACTGGTCGAATCGGGAAACAGTTTCGTCGCCAAATTTGCTGAGTTCAGGCAGAATATGGCCAATATTATTCTTGCACTGAACGGGCGAAAACACGATATTCCGTTTGAAGAAGCCATTATTGGCGACGACGAAGTAACCCACGCGCTGAAACGCAGCAAAGCCCGCGATTTTGGTCTGGCAAATGAAATTAACGACATTGAAACCATCGTACAGATTTTCGAAATTGAGAACATTCTCGACCGGGAACTGAAACTCGATAACCATACCTGGCAGTTCATCGATGAAGCTACTTTTTTCAACTATTTCACCATTGAAAAGGTGCTGGGACTGGTGCAGAAAATATTCATCGTTGAGCGTTGGTTCGAACTGGATAAAGAAAAAGGACAACAAATATTTAACAGGTTATTGGAAGAAATCCAATCCAATTTTGAATTTCCTGAAGAATTTGCAATTACATATGGAAAAAGAAAATAAAACAACAGGCAAAGTGGTTGGTATTGTGGCCAACCTGGTAATGGTAGAAGTGGACGGGCCGGTTGCCCAAAACGAAATTTGCTTCATTTCGCTGGGAAATGAAAGATTAATGGCAGAAGTCATTAAAGTGGTTGGGAAAGTGGCTTACGTTCAGGTTTTTGAAAGTACCCGCGGTTTAAAACCCGGTTCGCTGGCCGAATTTCAGGGGCACATGCTCGAAGTTACGCTCGGCCCGGGCATTCTGTCGCGAAACTACGACGGTCTGCAGATTTAAACCCATGGTCAAAGTGGGCGACGAAGTGCAGGCAGGAGACTGGCTGGGCGAGGTAAACGAAAACGACCAGCCGCACAAAATTATGGTGCCGTTTAAAATGAAGGGCACTTTCAAAATTAAAGAAATTGTTGGCGAAGGTGAATATACCGTTGACCATAAAATTGCTGTGGTTGAAAACGGCGACGGAACAGAAACCGAACTCACCATGGTTCAGAAATGGCCGGTGAAGGTTGCCATTGGCGGCTATAAAGAAAAACCGCGTCCGTTTAAACTGCTCGAAACCGGCGTTCGTTGCATGGATACGCTCAACCCCATTACCGAGGGTGGAACCGGATTTATTCCCGGGCCGTTCGGAACCGGGAAAACCGTTTTGCAGCATGCCATTTCAAAACAGGCTGAGGCCGATATTGTAATTATTGCAGCCTGCGGTGAGCGTGCCAACGAAGTGGTAGAA
>CAZCPH010000117.1:0-9030 GCA_964500105.1 uncultured Mariniphaga sp.
CACCTATTAGCGAATTATTAAAAAAAGTTGATAATATTTATAGACTGGCTGTAATAGTAGGTAAAAGAGCAAAATATTTGCAAACCGTTTTAAGTCCGCATATTTCACATTTTGGTTTTCTCGCCTGGCAAACATATCTGCCATGCAAAATCAGCCAGTGGTGCGCTTTGGGTACCAATTCTTCCGGAATGTATTTCATCAGTTGCATTTCGGTTGCCAGCGGCGTTTTGGCATTGGTTGTCAGTCCAATACGCGCAGCAACCCTGAAGACATGCGTATCCACCGCCATGGCCGGCTTGTTGTAAACCACCGAAGCAATAACATTGGCTGTTTTTCGTCCCACACCAGGCAATTTTTGCAATTCCTGAACATCGTCGGGTACTTTTCCGTCGAATAATTCCATTAGCTTTCGGGCCATGCCAACCAGGTGCTTTGCCTTATTGTTTGGATACGAACAGCTTTTAATGTATTCGAAAATTTCTGCAGGCTCCGCTTCCGCCATTTTTTCCGGAGTTGGATATCTTTTCAATAAATCCGGAGTTATCTGATTCACCCGCTTGTCGGTACATTGCGCCGAAAGAATTACAGCAACAATCAGATGAAACGGATTTGTGTATTCCAGTTCGGTTTCGGCAACCGGCATGGTTTCGGTAAAATATCTGATAACCTGTTCAAAAAGTTCTTTTTTCCGCATTATTTCCTCATTTTTTGTCAAAATAACTCATTTTTTTCGTTTTGAAATGTAACAAAACTGAATTTTAAAGGTCATATAAACAGAACTACTTAATAACCGATTTCTCCCCATAATGAAATTGTTTTAAGTTAGAAAGTTAAACAGACCTGGAAAAGCCTTGCCCGTCGGCAGGGCTTTTTATCTTTTCATTTGCTATTTTTGCCAAAATTTATTTCATGAGACCATTTATTCAGGCAGAAAATCTTTCGAAACGCTGGGGCGAGTTAATGCTGTTCGAAAACATTTCATTCACTGTTTCAGAAGGACAGAAAATGGCATTAATAGCACGCAACGGAACAGGGAAATCAACACTTCTCGACCTTTTGGCAGGAAAAGATACGCCTGACAGTGGCACAATTACGGTTACCAACGACATAAAAATTGGTTATTTCGAACAGATTCCGCGCTTAAATCCCACCAACACGGTTTTAGAGGAAATTTTTCAGTCAGACAGCGAAAAGCTGAGCACTGTAAAGGAATTTGAACTGGCAGTGGCGCGGAACAATCAGCAGAAAATAGCTGAAATTTCTGCAAAAATGGACGAACTGGGCGCGTGGGATGCAGAAGTAGAAATAAAACAGGTACTAACCCGTCTGAAAATTACAGATCTGGAACAGCCCGTTGGGCAGCTTTCGGGCGGGCAGCAAAAACGGCTGGCGCTGGCAAAAGTTCTGGTTCAAAACCCTGACCTGTTGATTCTTGACGAACCCACCAACCACCTCGATCTGGAAATGATTGAATGGCTCGAAGCCTGGCTGGGAAAAACCAAATCGACCTTACTGATGGTAACCCACGACCGCTATTTTCTCGACCGGGTTTGTACCGAAATCATAGAAATGGAAGACAATCAGATTTACCGGTATCAGGGAAATTATACCTATTTTCTGGAGAAGCGGGCAGATCGGATTGAAATGCAGCAGGCTTCGGTTGCCAAAGCAAAAAACCTGCTGCGTACCGAGCAGGAATGGATGCGCCGGATGCCCAAAGCCCGCAGCCACAAAGCAAAATACAGGGTCGATTCGTTTCAGGAAATCAAAGAAAAAGCCAGTCGGAAAATTGGGGAGGAAAGTGTTGAGCTAAGTGTAAAATCGGCCCGGCTTGGAAAGAAAATTGTAGAAATTGAACACCTTTCTAAGTCGTTTCCCGGAATAAAACTGGTTGAGGATTTTTCGTACAAATTTTCGCGGTTTGAAAAAGTTGGCATTGTGGGAAAAAACGGAACTGGTAAAACCACTTTTCTGAATCTTATTACCGGTGCTCTGCCGCCTGACAAAGGAAAGATTGAGATTGGCCAGACCATAAAATTCGGCTATTACCGGCAGGATGGAATTAATTTTGATCCGCAGGAACGTGTGATTGATGCGGTGAACAAGATTGCAGAATTCATCATTTTCGAAGATGGTACGCGCATGACCAGTACCCAGCTGCTCACCCGGTTTCTTTTTCCGCCCGAAACACAATACAATTTTATTGAAAAGCTGAGTGGTGGCGAGCAACGCCGGTTATATCTCTGCACAGTGCTCATGCAGAATCCTAATTTTCTGATTTTGGATGAACCCACAAACGACCTCGATATTCTCACGCTTAACGTTTTGGAAGAATACCTGAAAGCGTTTGAAGGTTGTGTAATTGTGGTTTCTCACGACCGGTTTTTTATGGACAAAATTGTGGACCATCTTTTTGTTTTTGAAGGCGATGGTGTGATTACAGATTTCCCTGGAAATTACACAATCTACCGCGACACGTTGGAAGAAAATACCCGTTTGGAGCAAAATTCCCGGGAAAAAAATTCAGAGAAAAAAGCGAGACAGGATACACGCAAAAACACTTCGGAAACCTCTGAAAAAAAGAAACTTTCGTATAAAGAAAAACGGGAGATGGAGCATCTGGAAGCAGAAATGAAAAAGCTTGAAAGCGAGAGGGAACAACTGGAAACCGACTTGCATTCAGGAGATTTGGACCATGAACAGTTGCATAAAAAATCGACTGAACTGATGCACCTTAAAACGTTACTTGACCAAAAAGAGCTGCGCTGGCTGGAATTGAGTGAACTGGAATAAAAATCCCTTCCCGCAACAAAAGCAGGAAGGGAAAAGTTGTTTTTTCAAAGAGTAGTTTAAATATCTTCAAAATCGATGTTGCTAAAATCTTTGCCTGCAAACTCCGGTTCAATATCAGCTGAAATGTCTGCAGTTTTTTGTTCAACTCCTTCATCTGCTTCCTGCTCGCCCAATTCGGGTTGTTTTTCCCTGATATACTGAAGTACTTCTTCCAATGAACCGGTAAACTTCTCGAAATCCTCGGGATATAAAAACAACTTGTGTTTTTCGTACCTGTAACTTCCATCTTCAGAAAACTTCCGTTTACTTTCTGTAATTATCAGATAATACTCATCGTTCCGGGTGCTTTTTACGTCAAAAAAATAAGTCCGTTTTCCGGCACGAACCGATTTGGAATAAATTTCCGATTTGTTTTTTGCGTCTGAATTCCTTGTTAATTCCTTATTATCAGCAATTTCCATTATTCCGAATTTTCGATTTTTGGTTAGATGCTCAAAAATAAAAAAATTATTGTAAAAAGGGTGGCAGTTTATTGCAAAACCAAAATTTCCGAACAATTTATTCTATTTATAAACAGCGCCTGAAGCTGCCAGCAGTGTATTGTGCAACAGCGAAACGCGGGTCATTGGACCAACACCTCCCGGCACCAGAGTTATGTATGCACATTTTGGAGCCACTTCGTCGAACAACACGTCGCCCTTCAGTTTCCAGCCCGATTTGGTTTGATCTGATTTCACCCGGGTGGTACCCACGTCAATCACAACGGCACCCTCTTTCACCATATTTCCCTTCACAAATTCAGGCACTCCAATGGCAGCAACCAGAATATCGGCATTCCGGCAAATCTCTTCCAGGTTTTTGGTTCTGCTGTGGGCTACAGTTACGGTTGCATTAATGGCTTTCTGCGACATCAAAATGCTTAACGGACGTCCGACTATATTGCTACGCCCAACAATTACGCAGTTTTTGCCGCTGGTTTCAATATTGTACCGTTTCAGCAGTTCGACAATTCCGAATGGTGTAGCTGAAACAAACGACGGCAGGCCAATGACCATACGCCCCACATTTTCGGGATGAAAACCATCCACATCTTTTTTGGGATCGATGGCTTCAATAACTTTCTGTTCTGAAATGTGTTCCGGCAAAGGCAGTTGAACTATAAAGCCATCAATATCAGCATCTTTGTTTAGCTCCTGAACTTTTGCAAGCAATTCTGCTTCGGTAACGTCATCTTCGTAACGGACGAGCGACGACTTAAATCCAACAGCTTCGCAGTCTTTTATTTTATAGGCAACATAGGTTTCACTGCCACCGTCGTGACCTACCAATACAGCTGCCAAATGGGGAGTTTTTCCACCATTTTTCGTCAGTGTTTTTACTTTTGCAGCAATCTCTTCCTTCATTTCTGCTGCCACTTTTTTGCCGTCAATCAGTATCATCCGTTTTTATTTTTTTTATCCTTGAATTTATTAAACTTCTATTCCGGCCTGCAAAACCTGAACTTTAAACTTTTCCCGAAGGGGCGCCAATGGCGGAACCTGTAACTTTCAAAATCTTCCACCCGGTTGTTTCATTCCGCCCATCATGCGCTGAATGTTTTTCCCCTGAGAAACCATTCTCATCATTTTCCGGGTCTCAGAAAATTGTTTCAGCAGGCGGTTCACTTCCTGAACATTGGTTCCGGAACCATCGGCAATTCGTTTTCTGCGGCTGCCGTTAATCAGTGCCGGGTCTTCGCGTTCGGCGGGCGTCATGGAATAAATGATGGCTTCAATGTGTTTGAATGCATCATCGTCTAGATCCATATTTTTCATTGCTTTCCCCATTCCCGGAATCATGGAAACCACATCCTTCAAATCGCCCATTTTCTTAATCTGGTTGATTTGTTTCAGGAAATCGTTGAAGTTGAAGGTATTTTTTGCCAGCTTTTTCTGCAGCCTGCGGGCTTCTTCCTCGTCGTACTGTTCCTGGGCTTTTTCCACCAGCGAAACAATATCGCCCATACCCAGAATCCGGTCGGCCATTCGCGTGGGATGAAACACGTCAATGGCATCGAGTTTTTCGCCTGTTCCCACAAATTTGATGGGTTTGGTCACCACCGAACGGATGGAAAGCGCCGCACCACCCCGGGTGTCACCGTCGAGTTTGGTCAGTACCACACCATTAAAGTCGAGCCTGTCGTTAAACTCTTTGGCTGTGTTAACCGCATCCTGCCCGGTCATGGAATCAACCACAAACAATATTTCGTTGGGATTCACCGCTTTTTTGATGGCCGAAATTTCGTTCATCATCTGCTCATCAATGGCCAAACGACCGGCTGTATCAATAATCACCACATCGTTCCCTGCCCTTTTCGCTTCTTTAATGGCCGACTGTGCAATTTGCACCGGATTCATATTGCCTTCTTCGGTATAAACCGGAACGCCAATTTGTTCGGCAAGTACTTTCAGCTGTTCAATAGCTGCCGGGCGATACACGTCGCCAGCAACCAACAACGGATGGCGGCCCTTTTTGCGTTTCAGCATGTTGGCCAGTTTACCCGAAAAGGTGGTTTTACCCGACCCCTGCAAACCAGCCATCAAAATCACTGTGGGTGAACCACTTAAATCAATATCAACCGATTCGCCTCCCATCAGTGTGGCCAGCTCATCCTTTACAATTTTCACCATCAACTGGCCCGGTTTAACGGCTGTAAGCACGTTTTGCCCCAGAGCTTTCTCTTTAACGTCGTCGGTAAATGTTTTGGCTATCTTAAAGTTCACATCGGCATCGAGCAGTGCACGACGAATGTCTTTTAAGGTTTCAGCCACGTTAATTTCGGTGATTTTCCCTTCACCTTTCAGCAGTTTAAACGACCGCTCCAGCCTGTCAGATAAATTTTCGAACATGTTCTTTAATTTTCTTTTGAAAATGAGCCGCAAAAATACAAGGAAATTGTGAGAAGGCAAAACAGTTGCGGCGGTAGGTTTCTTTTATTTCAAATCGTTATTTTTCGAATGTTTGTAAATGTTTCAAACGTTCCAGCAGCGGCGGATGCGAGTAATTGAAAAAAACATATAACGGATGCGGAGTCAGGTTACTGAGATTTTTTTGCGAAAGTTTTTTCAGGGCAGAAGCCAAAGGTTCGGGTTTAAAATTCTGCGCGGCAAATGCATCGGCCTGGTATTCATTTTTTCGCGAGAGTTTGTTCATAAAAATACCCAGCACAAACGATACCGGCGAGTACAATATGCCAAAAGCCACCAACCCGATATGAAAATTGGGTTTTTCCACACCGAGTGCTTTACTCAGGTGCTGGTTGTCAATCAGTAATGAAAAAATAAACAGAACAATTCCGGTTTGCAGAAGCGAAATGAAAAGCCCCTGAATTACATGTTTCTTTTTGTAATGACCGATCTCATGTGCCAGAACAGCTACAATCTCGTCCGTTTCCATTTCATCAATGAGCGTGTCGTACAAAACAATTCGCTTTTTTGCACCGAGTCCGGTGAAATAGGCATTGGCCTTGGTCGATCGCTTCGAGCCGTTGATTACAAATATATTATCGAGCTTAAAACCCACCTTACCGGCAAACTGCTGGATGGCATTTCTCAGTTCACCATCTTCCAGCGGCGTTTGTTTGTTGAAAAGCGGCACAATGAGGTTGGAATAAAACATGGCCATAAAAATACTGAACACAGCCACCACCATCCAAGCATAAATCCAGAACATACTTTGTGTTTTCTGGTAAATAAAAATAATCAATGCCAGCAAACCTCCGCCAATCAGGGCCCCAATCAGCCAACCTTTAATCTGGTCGAGAATAAAAGTTTTTGGAGTGGTCTTGTTGAACCCGTATTTTTCTTCAATAACAAATGTATCGTAAACCGAAAACGGCATGGAAATGATGTCGGATGCAAACATAATAATGCCGAAAAACAAAAGTGCAGCCAATATGGCATGCGATGCAATATTCCAGACAATGCCATCAACAAACGCAAAACCGTAAAAAGCAAACATGGCCAGAGTAACCAAAAAACTAAACGTTCCGGTTACCATTCCAAACCGGTGATTTTCACGCTGGTAGTTTTGCTGCCTGGCATATTTCTCTTCGTCGTAAATTCCTTTCAGTTCACCGGGGAGTTTAGAACCCATTCTACTGGTATTCAGATACTTCAAATAATTTTCAAACAAAAAATCGAGAACCAAAATGGCAATAATTATCCAAAAAATAATTTCGTGCATAGTTAAATTTTATTGAACGGCAAAGATAACAAATGAGTGACAAGCCGTATATATAATCAGCTTGTTTAAAAATTCAGGTCTGGTATTTTAACAAAACTGAAAAACTTTGGAAAAAAAATCTGTTAACGGTAGGCAATAACAAAAAACAATTATTAAAACTAAAATGATGATACGATTGATGGTGGTTATTCCGGTTTTATTACTTTTAACAACTTGTAATCCGGCAAAAGATAAAACAAATACGATGAATAAAAATCATTCTACTGAAAACCCGAACACAAACACCGATACCACGCCAAAAGTAACCGGAATTGGTGGCATTTTCTTCTTTTCTGAAAATCCGGAGAAAACCAAAACATGGTATGCCCAAAATCTGGGGCTGGAAGTAAACGAATGGGGCTCGAGCTTCGAATTCAGAAATGCTCATCGCCCCGATGAAATCAATTATTTGCAGTGGAGCCCGTTTCAAAAAGGAAGCGAATATTTTGCGCCGTCCAGGAAAGAATTCATGATCAATTACCGGGTGCAAAACATTGAAGGTCTGGTAAAAAAGCTAAAAGCCAATGGTGTGTCTGTACTCGACGAAATTGAATCGTTCGACTACGGAAAATTTGTGCACATTATGGATGCCGAAGGAAACAAAATTGAGCTTTGGGAACCCATTGACCACGTATTTACTGAAATGGGGGGCAAAACCACAAAATGAAAATACCCGCCTCCCATAAAATCCCGACTGCACGTTGCCAGATTTGACAAATTTTCGGTTATACTCAGCAATTTTTACAGCAAAGCTTTCCTGTTTTCATAAATTTTGGTGACGGCTTTTACAATGTCGTCCATATCGTTTTTTGTTCCCAGCAATATACTTTGGTAAAAGGTAACAGCTTCGCGTGCAAGCTGATCATTCCCCGGCAGGTGGTTTTCCTCGCGCCACTGGGTTAAACGTTGTTCAGAAAATAATCGTTTGTAACCTTTTGAATTCAATGCTTCTTCGATTAAACCATCCTTATTTTGTTGTCCGTAACCAGTTGAACAAGGTACACCTTCTGCCCGCAAAGCTTCCATAAATTTTGCCCGGGGGACACCGCCAAATTCGACAGAAACAAACCTGAACGGGTACATGTGATAGGCCGAACGGTTGTTTCCTTCCACCAACTTAGCGGGATAAATTCCCGGAATTTCCCTCAGTTTTTGATCAAGGTATTTTGCGTTTTCCAATCGTATATCTGCATCTTTCTGAATGCGTTTCATTTGCGAAAGCAATGTAAGTGCCTGTATTTGCTGCATTCGGCGATTGCTACCGCGTATGGGATAATCGGAAGTGCGTTCCACGCTTCCAAAAGGCCGGCCACAATTGTGAAAAGAATAACAACGATCCATCATATCATCATTGTTTCCCACAACCGCACCACCTTCTCCTGTTGGCAGGTTTTTGGAATTCTGAAAACTGAAACAGCCTAAATCGCCCAGCGTTCCCAGCTTTTTACCTTTATATTCGCCCAGCCAGGCCTGACAGGCATCTTCTACCACTTTCAGGTTGTGTTTTTTGGCCACTGTATTCACTTTGTCCATGTCCACCGGCAAACCGTAAATATGCACCGGGAGGATTGCAGAAGTCCGCTCGGTAATTCGTTCTTCCATTTTTGCCGGATTAATCAAAAAAGTTTCCGGGTCTGTGTCCACAAAAACCGGCAGGGCTTTATTCATAAAAACCACATTGTAGGTGGCAATAAACGTGAACGGCGAAACAAGCACCTCATCGCCGGCATCAACGCCCAAAACATGCAGCGCAACCAGCAAGGCTGTTGTTCCACTGGCAGTTGCCAGGCAGCGTTTCGCGCCCATCAGTTCGGCATATTTTTGCTCAAACTCTGCCACATGTTCACCGCTTCCACGCCACCAGCGACCGCTGCGCAACATTTCAAGCACTTCTGCTTCAGCATCCTGATCCCAGACCGGCCATTCAGGCCAGGGAGACCTTCTCACCCTTTCGCCACCCTGCAAAGCAAGTTT
>CAZCPH010000118.1:0-9020 GCA_964500105.1 uncultured Mariniphaga sp.
ACGGCTGGGATCAAAACGCTTATGTAGATTCGCTCTACCGGACAAGCGGCGCCGGTGGCTGGGACGGAAACATTGGCGAAAAAGTAAAAATTATGGCATCGCTCCCCTTGAAGTTTCAACCCGGAACCAAATGGGAATACGGACTGTCAATAGATGTGGCCGGTTACCTGGTTGAAGTGCTGTCGGGAAAACCGCTGGATGAATACATGAAAACGGTGATTTTTGATCCGCTGGGAATGGAAGACACCGGTTTTTTTGCTCCGGAAGAAAAACATAGCCGGCTTTCGGGACTGCATTCGCTTCAGTCGGAAAATTTACAAACCATGCAGGGAGGTATGGGACTGGCTTTTAAAAATCCGGTCACATTGTTTGCAGGTGGCGCCGGACTGGTTTCCACCATGGACGATTACCTGGATTTCTGCAAAATGCTGTTGAATGGTGGCGAACTTAACGGTACACGTGTTCTTTCTGAAGAAGCGGTTGAACTTATATTAACCGACCAGTTACCCGAAGGCACGACGTATGAAGAAAATATGGGTTACGGACTGGCAGGTGGTGTAAACCTGACCAATGGCGAATATGGCTGGGCCGGAGCGGCTTCCACCAAATTCTGGCTCAATCCGAAGGAAAACATGATTGTTATTACCATGGCACAGCTCATGCCGGCAGATTATTCGTATGCCGATGAATTTAAGAAAATTGTGGACCGTGCGGCGGTAAATTGATTATTTATAGCGCAACGATACAAATCGGAACATTTTAGGAGCAGTTGAGTCATGGAGGTTGTCCACATCTCCGGAAGCTTTATTTAATTCTCATGGAAATCATTTTATCTTCCGGATTTCTTCTGCAATCCCATATCATAATGATGAGAATAAAATCTTCAAAAATTTCATAAATAATTTGATAATTATCGGTTATTAAAACCCTAACAGTCTCAAAATCAGTTCGGACACCCAAAAAAGGATTTTGCGACAACAACTTTATTCGTTTCTGAAAATTTATATAAAGTTTTCTGCTGTAGGTTGAAGAGACATTTCGTTTATTATAGAAATCAAGAATATCAATCAAATCTTCTCTGGCCTCGAGTGACCATTCTATTTTGTATCGAACCATTTCTGAATCTGACTATGAATTTTTTCGTTTGAGATAGTTTCACCTTTTTTAAACTGCTTTCTGGCCATTTCGATTCGCTGTTTTTCAAAGTCATTCAATGTATATGTTTCTGAAGCAACTTTTGACTCCAGCAGATTTTTTAAATCTTGCAGAAATGATTTATCTTCTATATGACTTAAATGTTCTGAAATGATATGTTTCAATTCTACTGTTCCCATGTTTCTATAAATTTATACTCAAATGTACATTTTTTCAAAGTGAATTCCAATTAGGGCCAATCAGATGATTAGAAAAACCAACATAATTCAGTCTTTCACCCGTTTAAACCGAAACAGTTTCAGTAGCCAGTTGGGCAGCGGATGGTGGCCCCGTTTCCGGAAATCCACAAACCAGCCAAATTTCTTGAGAATAGGAATTTTATGGGTTTCCACAAATTCGATGAGTGTTCCTTCAGGCGCCTGGATGTAGGAGAAATTTCCGGCAGCCTCGCCCATGTCGAAGCTGTCTGAATCGCGTGCGCTGTCAACCGTAAACGGAAATCCGGCTTGTCTGACATTTTCACGCAATTTATCCATACCGTTAATGTCGAAACAGAGATGTATGAATCCTGGATCGCCCCAGATTCGCCCTTCGAAAATATTTCGCGGAGTTCGCTCCAGTGACTGTACCAGTTCAATGTAAGAAGATCCGAAAAACGGACTGAAGGCACCGCTTTTTTTGTCGGAATGCTTTAATAACACCCGCCTGAATTTTCCTTTGCCACCCGGCAAAACAGACAAATCAGGAAAAATGTCTGTCTTATCGTACACAATTTTGTCGTACTGCAAAATATTGCGATATACGTTCAGGCTTTCATCCAGATTTTTTACACCAATAACTGATCCCAGCACACCACCGTTTACCGATTTTTCACGTCTGAAAACTTCCCGTTCGTGTTTTACTTCCCAAAGATTTTCAAACGGATCTTTCAGGTAAAAATGCTCAATTCCGGAAGGATCTGCAGTAATTTTCCCCAAAATATTCAGGCCGGAATCTGAAAATTTTTGAAAGGCTTTTTGAATGTCGTCGGTTTTTAATTTGCCGATATTTATTCCCAGGTCGCCAAGCTGGATTTCAAACCCTGCCGGTTCAGGCTTTTTCCCTTTGTGCTGCCATATTTCAAAACCGCCGCCGCCGCGCATATTTAAGGCCAGCACGGCATGCCGCGGACGTGGTTTATCCTCTGTGTGGGGCAACATCAGCTCAGCAACTGCTTCATCTTCAAACATCCGGATATCCATGGCAAAATGCTCGCGGTACCACTTCCAGGCTTCCTGAAGGTTTTCCACACCAACACCCAATTGCTGAATTCCATTTATTTTTACCGTCATTAATCTTATGTTTTACAGTGGTTTTACTTTCGATGCCAGATAATAATAGAGTGCAGGAATAAATCTTCGGATATAAACCATGATCAAATCCACACCTCCAACCAGAATTTCTTTTCGTTCTCTTTCCAGACCGCGGCAAATTTTCAGAGCTGTCCATTCTGCGGTTTTGCCTTTGTCCTGACCGTGATCCATTTTTCCGTGCGGTTCTCCGTTTTTATTCAGTGCATTTACCGAAACATTTGTTTTAATTCTTCCCGGAATAATTACCGAAACACAGATGTTGTTGTCCTTGTTTTCGGCGCGCAGGCTTTCAAAAAATCCGTGTAACGCATGTTTTGCTGCCGAATAGGCCGAACGGTACGGAAAACCAAATTTTCCCACTATGCTGGAAGTAACAGCAATTTGTCCGCCTCCGCTTTCAATCATCCACGGCAAAACAGCTTTGGTTAGTGCTACGGTGCCAAAAAAATTCACTTCAAAAATTTTCCGGTCAACTTCCAGCGGAGTTTCGGTTACAAACGACCGCTGACTTATTCCTCCGAAATGATACAGACCATCAATCTTTATTTTTTGGGATAAAATTTTTTCTGCGGCTTCATTTACCGATTTTTCGTTTGCCAGATCGAACGGAACAACAAGGGTTGTGCTTCCGTTTTTTTCGCACTTTTCGGCCACAGAGGCCAGTGCTTTTTCATTTCTGCCGGAAAGTATAAGATGAGATTTTTGCTTTGAGATTTCCAGCGCAACTGCTTCGCCTATTCCTGATGAAGCGCCGGTTATCCATATATTTTTTGCCGTGAATTTCATTTTACCGAAAATTTGAAGCCAACGAAGATAACAGATTCAGACTTATTCTCTCTCTTTACGGGTAAAAATTGCCTTCATCTTGCTCAACAATTCATCAAAAGTATTGTATTCTTCCGTAAAAGTAAAGCCTATTCCCTGAGTATAGGGAGCAGTTTCATAAATTAAATTGTTGTTGGAGCGGTTGTAGGCTTTAAACCGTATTTTTCCGTTGGGAATGAGCTTAACATTCACATCGAAATCGCCTACCAGCTGGCTGTTGTTGCTCGACAGCGGATTGTTATTGTTGCCGATATTTCCGTTGATAGAAACCCGGTCGTTAAACATTTGTGTACTGAGGGCCAGTTCAATTTCATCGTTGGTAATCTGGTTTCCCGGCCGGTAGTTTAAGCCAATATCCACATTGTTGCTAATCTGCGACAACCAGTTGCTCAACTGGTTTGAAAACAGTTCACTGGCTGTTGTTCCTATCAGGTTCGGGTTTTGTGCCTCATAAGTTCCGCGCATATACTCGGGAGTGTAGAATTTTCCCAAAACAACCAACGAAAGAATCTGCTTGTTCATTTCTTCGGTCGTGCTGAAATACTGCTTCACTTCTTCAACCAAACGGTCTTCCACAGTCGGAAAATCAATTTCAAAATCGATGTTAGGATTCGATAATTCCTCGGTTAGCAGAATTTTACATTCAACAGGAATACGCTGGCTCTGATAAATGTTGGCATAGGTATCCACCAGCAAATCGTAAAGCGAAGCTTTAAGCTTGTACACTGCACTGATATCGATAATGGCATTGTACGGATTGCCCGACCAGGTTATGGTTCCGCCCTGCTCGATGGTAAACCGTTTGTTAATTACGTTTTGCAGCGTAAACAGGTAATCTCCGCGTTCTACGGTGTAATTTCCCGAAAGGGTAATGTCTCCGTCATTGTTCATTCCAAAACGCAAAATTCCCTCGCCCTGTGCGCGGATAACATCGCCTATTTGCGAATTGTAAATCAGCTGCGCACGTGCTTCAGGAGTTGCCCTGATGGTGAGATCCAGACTGAAGTCGCCATCGTCTCTGTTTGGAAATAAAAACTGTTGCCTTACTGTATCTTCCGATGTCACGAACTGTATGAAATCGTACCGTTCCAGTTCGCTCTCATCTTCAAGCGAAATATTCACATTGGTTCCTGCCAGCGTTGTTCCTGTACCCGAAAGCCGCACCTGTTTTCCACGACCGGTTATGGTCAATCTTCCGTTGGTAATTACTTTTCCAAAAAACTGCGAATTGTCCCTTGCCGTGGTGTTTACTGCGGTTAGGCGCGGAGAGTAAACGGCCAGGTCATATTTCATGTCCTGAAAATTGGTATGAACGATTGTTCCTTCAAATGTTCCCCGGTTTCCGGCCAAATCCTGTAATGAAATCCGGTCGAACAAAATGGTGTCGCCTTTAAAATACACCGAATCGGTAAAATTGTAGCTTACCTGGGTGAAATCGATGGTAAGACCGGCATTAAAGCCTTCTATTGCTCCGGTTAGTAAAACTTTATCAGGTGTTCCGTGAATTTTTAGTTTTCCGGAACCATCACCATGAAAATTTGAAAAATTGTTCCGGATTACCGTTTCCAAAACAACCAGCGACAAATGATCAAAATCTGCATTGTACAGCATTTCCCTGGTTTCAGGATTGTACGTACCACTTGCAAACATGCTCTGCCGGTTATTTTTGTCTATTCTCATTTCGGTTTTTACCACTTTCTTGTCCTGGTCCCACCGATTGTACAGCGATATGTCACCAACTTCCTGGTCCCGAAACGTAAACTGATCAATGTTAATGTCGGAATAAAACATGCGTTGCCGGTAAAAATCCTGTAAATGCACAGAGCCATTCAAAAGCCCTTTCAGAGGCAGATCCTTTTCTGCATAGGCGCCAAAATTATTGAGCAAAATATTATCGAACAGAACCATCATGAGACTGGAATCATTTTTGGCAATTTCGCCATCCAGAACAATTTGCTGCTCACCGCCCTGTATTTTTAAATTATTGATTTTTAATGAAGAACTGTCAATTCTTGCGGTAAACGGATTGATTTGCCACAATGAGTCTCCAATAAAAACATGAGAGGAAAAACCTTCAATTTCAGCAAGAATTTTTGAATTTCCTGGATTCTGGCTGATTACCGTGCGCGACAGAAGTTCACCACTGTACTTTCGGTTGTTTTCCGGTCCCCACATGATTTTATTCATTACTGTGTTTTCCGCTATTTCAGAATCAATGGTGAGGTTTTCCAGTTTCATGCCGTTCTTCAGCAGAATTTCTCCAAACCTGAAACGCGACACAAACAACTCTTCCCTGGGACTGTTTCCGATAAAAATATTCCGGATCAGAACATCTTTGGTCTGAATTGCCGGAATACTTCCCTTCAGCTCAAAAACCGATTGTTCTGAATCAACCTGGCCGTATAGTAAAAAAGGAGTTTCAATTTTGACCCCCGGCAGAAAAACGGCTGTAAGTTCATCCAGGCTTTTAACATCAATCTGATATCCAAATTTATTCATATTGTCAACACCCGCAGGCTTGTAGCCAACCGACGGAATATACCTGTACATGCTTTTTTCAAATGCATCGCGTACATTCAGGGCGTTGAAGGTGCCGTTAATTTCAAAATCGAAAAACCCGGAAGTAAACGTGAGGTAATTGTTCAATCCGCTGGAAATGGATTGCAATTCCATACCTCCCAAATCAAATTCACCATTCCGGTTTTCGTACGTGCCGCTTTCCACTCTGATTAAACCTGCCAGGTTATCAATCCGGTTTCCCGAAAAATTGGCGTTCATCAAAAATGCCAGTTCCGCATTTGGAAATGTCTGGCTCAGATTCAGTTCTCCCAGCAATGCTTTTTTCAGATCGAGCCGGAAATCGAATACGGGTACTTCGGGATTGAAATTTACTTTTCCCAAAAAGTCAAATTGCAGGTTCGAGTCATTCATTACCACCAACCCGTCAAACATCCGGTTGTTCAACATTCCGTCGAGGCGAATATTTTCGTACGAATAATCGTTCAACTCCACACGGGCAATATTGCCTTCAAATTCTCCGGCAACCGATTTATTGCGAAACTGGTAAACACCATCAACCCTGCCATTAAAAGTAACGTCTCCAACATGTTCGTTTTTCATCAGCTCGCCCAGCTTAAAATTCTCTGTAGCTACAGTTCCCCGGTAGGTAATACTTCTGCGCTCATCGGGCACCACCGAAACGTCGGTGGTTATTCTGCCCATTTTACTGTTCAGTGTGCCGTATGCCACAAAATCGGTTAAAAAGCCGGTAAAATTCCCCCTGTAAGTTACTGTGCCTGCCTCGTATAGCTCATCCGGGAAACTAAGGTATTTCACCTTTCCGTTGCCCGGAAGTTTGATTCGGCTTAGTTCGGCAAATGAGGTTTGTGACCTTTTCAAATCTACAAAGAGATACATGGATTGGCTGCTGCTGATATCGTTGGCATAAAAATCCATCAACGCATAGGTTTTCTCTCCGAAAGTCAGTTCAAGATTTTTCCCTCTCAAATCGTTTATGGTGCCACTAATCTGCCCCGAACAATCCACAACCTGATCCATTCCGCGCAGCGAAGGAGCCAGCAAAGACACATCATAAAAACTGATTTGCGAATGAGAAAACTGAAAATCGAACTGAACCGCTTCCAAAAAATTTTCGCCCGAATCGGGCAGTTCTACCAGTAAATTACTTTCTGTTACCGATGAAAATGCAGTTTGCAGATTGAAATCTTCCATCAGAATTGTTTTTTCCGAGAAAGAAAAAGCAGAATTAAAGTCCTGTATTCGAAACTCTTTTCCATCATTCAGGGTGAGTTGCTCTATTTTAAAATAAGCAGAATCGTTTTGCAGAAAGAAATCAGAAACAAAAAATTCGAGATCGTTAATATGCAAAACATCAGGCCTTGAATCTCCCATATCGCGAACAGCAATGTTTGCATCAGAAAAATCAAACGCATTGCAGCGAAACTGCCATTCACCAGGGTTTCGGTCTTTGTTTTTAAACGAGTCGAGAATAAAACTGAAATTATACCTGTTTAGCGAATCGCGACTGGCATTGAATTTAGTTTCTGAAAGCGAAAGGCGTTCAAGGGCAATTTTTTGCTGCCGGAATTTTAGCGTGTCTATTTTTGCCGAAACCGTTTTAACAAACAAAAGCGTATCAGCCTGCTGGTCCTTCACCAGTACATCTTTCAGAATAACGCGTTTAAAAAAGGCAATATCTACCTTACCAACCGTAATTTTTGCTCCGGTTTTTTCAGATAAATGGTCTGCCAGACGCTGCGTCAGGTAAGTCTGTACCTTGCTGTTTTGCAGTGCCCAGTATGCTCCTCCAAGTAATCCTGCGAAGAACACCAAAACAAAGAGTGCTATTTTCCAGCCTTTTTTAATAATTTTGCCCTTTAAAAATTTGACGAACTTAGCCTTTTCCCGGAACAAAATCAGCATTAAATCAGTTGATTTATTAACCGGTAACGTTTAATAATTTTCACAGATTATTTACGGATTCAGGTTTGTTTAATCAGGTAACGAAAAATGAGTGAAAAACATATGAGCAACAAAAAAAATACCAGCATTACCATTTTGGGCATTGAATCGTCATGTGACGATACTTCTGCTGCTGTTGTGTTGACCGTGCAATTGCGCGTGCGGGAATTTCCAAAGATGAAATTTCAGCCGTGGCATTTACCCGCGGACCAGGGTTGCTGGGCTCTCTGCTGGTGGGAACTTCGTTTGCCAAGGGTTTTTCACTGGCGGCAGGTATTCCGCTCATCGAGGTAAACCATTTGCAGGGCCATGTGCTGGCATTGTTTATTAAAGAAAAAGAGGGTGAATACAATCCGCCAAAGTTTCCGTTTTTGTGCCTCCTGGTTTCGGGTGGAAACTCGCAGATTATTCTGGTTCGCGACTACCTCGATATGGAAGTGATTGGCCAGACCATTGACGATGCGGCAGGTGAAGCATTCGATAAATGTGCCAAGGTGATGGGACTTCCCTACCCCGGTGGCCCGCATGTTGACCGGCTTGCACAACAGGGCGATCCGCACCGGTTTGCCTTTTCAAAACCACGGATAACCGGACTTAACTATAGTTTTTCCGGATTAAAAACCAGTTTCCTCTATTTTTTACGCGATAACCTGAAAGAAAATGAAAATTTTATTGAGGAAAATCTGAACGATTTATGTGCTTCGCTGCAACATACCATTATCGATATCCTGCTGAACAAGCTGAAAAAAGCTGCCAAAGAAACCGGGATTAAGGAAATTACGGTTGCCGGCGGGGTTTCGGCCAATTCAGGATTACGAAATGCATTGAAGGAAAACGCTAAAAAATACCACTGGAATTTAATCATTCCCAAATTTGAATATACTATGGACAATGCTGCTATGATTGCCATTACCGGGTATTACAAATACCTGAAAGGTGAATTCGCAGAACAGAGTGTTGTTCCATTTGCCAGAACGCAACTTTGAGTTTCGAAATTCGGATTCTTAATTCGAAGTTCGTGATTTTTTCATTGATTGGTGACAGAATTTACTTGCACCGCTGTCCCCCTGCCAAGGGGGACGAGTCCCGGTAAACCGGGACGGAGGGGGGAAATATTCAGTTTCTGATAATTGTAAATCAGAAGTTTGATTTAAAAATTTTGATCTTTTAAAAAACAAAAATGATATTCAAAGAAAAATTAATTCA
>CAZCPH010000119.1:0-8998 GCA_964500105.1 uncultured Mariniphaga sp.
TTCTTTAAAAAAACTACTTTTGCAAAAAAATGATTTTATGCGAATCGACATCATAACCGTTTTACCCGAAATGCTGGAAAGCCCGTTGAATCACTCCATTTTAAAGCGGGCACAGGAAAAAGGTCTGGCTGAAATCCACCTCCACAACCTGCGTGATTATTCTGACGACAAACACCGGCGGGTTGATGACTATTCGTTCAGTAAAGGTGCCGGCATGGTAATGGCCATTCAGCCCATCGAAAAAGCCATTGAAACGTTGAAAAAAGAGCGCGATTACGACGAGATTATTTTTACGACGCCCGATGGAAAGGTTTTCGACCAGAAAGAAGCCAACACGCTTTCACTGAAAAAAAACATTATCATTCTTTGCGGTCATTACAAAGGAGTTGACCAGCGGGTGCGTGACCTGTTCATTACCAAAGAGATTTCCATAGGCGACTATGTACTAACCGGCGGCGAACTGGCAGCTGCCGTAATAACAGACAGTGTAGTACGATTGCTTCCCGGTGTACTTTCCGACGAAACCTCTGCCCTCACCGACTCGTTTCAGGATAACCTGCTAAGTCCGCCGGTTTATACCCGGCCGGCTGAATACAAAGGAATGAAAGTACCCAAAATTCTGCTTAGCGGCAACGACAAACTGATTGACGACTGGAAACACCGGCAAGCCATTGAACGCACAAAAAAATTCAGGCCTGATTTATACAGGAAGTTTTTGGGAGAGAATGAAAGCTAATATCTTTGGCAAATTTTATTGTACGAACAATACTGGCAAAATTTTTCGTGCGGCGTCTGGTAAAACCGCACCGATTTTGAAAAAATCTCAGACACCAGAATTTTGAGCAGCTTCGTAAAATCTTCCTCAATCTCAAAAAAAGAAAGTGTTTTGTAGTTCATTTTTATTTCAGGGGAAAAATTTTCTTCAAACAATTTTCGCAAACTGTAAATTGCCGGTTGTAAATCAGTAGTTTCACCTGTGTGTTTCCTGTAAACCAGGCAATAAATCAGAGCCTGTAAAATTTCCTTTTTAGGTTTCTCCCTGTCTTTTTCAAAAAGTTCTCCCAACTCTTTAAACGATAAAGAATCCACGTTTCCGGTTTTGTAATCCAGTATGCGCAGTTTTCCGTTCAAACGGTCAACCCGGTCAATTTTCCCGCCAATCTGCACAGGAGTTCTTTTCCCGTTCACATCCAGCTCCAGCGTTGTCTTATACTCACCTTCAAGAGCAACCAAATTAAAGGGAGTTTGTTCCATATCGATTTCAAGCAAACGCCGGATAAATGTTTTGGTATTTTCATAAATCAAAATGGTTCTTCCTTCGAGTTTCACCAATTTTGCATCGGGTGTTTTCTGCCGGAAATAGTGTTTTCCAATGGCTTTTCGAATTTCATTTTCAATAAGCAGCTTGTTCTTTTTGATGTCTTCGAGATCGGTTTTATTGATTGTTTTACCCTCAAACGGTTTGTACAAATTCTCAATCACCTCGTGAAAAATGCTTCCAAATACCGGACTGTCGATTTCATCTTTCATTTCATCGGGCTCGGGAAGATTTAAAATGTAACGGAAATAGAAACGAAGGCTGCACTGCAACCAGGTGTTGATTGCTGTTGGAGACAGCGGTTTTTCATTGGCGATACGGTTCATTAAAACCGCTGTTTTTACCGGCGATCCCTGAACTTCAACAGGAGGCACCGGATCGTTTGAAAACCGGAAATTGAGCGTTGTTTTTTGCACATCCAGATCAGAATCGTACAGCAGCTGAAACCCGTAACGGCTAAGTTCTCCGGTGCCAATTCCTTCCTTAAGTGTACTGTAAGTTGCCGTTACATTAACCGACCGCTGAATTAACCGGTAAAAATAGTAGGCGTACATGGCATCCTGCTCGTCGATACCAGGCAGGCCAAAACCTTTACGCAGATTGAACGGAATAAATGACGGTGTAGTAAAGGTTCGCGGCCATTTGTTTTCGTTCAGACCCAAAATAATCAGGTTTTCAAAATCGAGGCAGCGTGTTTCCAGAACTCCCATCACCTGCATTCCGCTAAGCGGTTCGCCCTCGAACGCCACCGAAACCTGGCCTACATACTGGTTAAAAAGCCGAAAATAAACCACATCACTAATTTCCCGTTGTCTGGTTCCGGCTACATCTGCAATAACCGAATCCAGTTTTTCAATGGCCTGGTAAACAGAATAAATCAATTCCAGCAGAAGATTGTTCCCGGCGTCATTCTCTTTTACCGATTCGTAAAGACGGCTCAGGATTTTCAAAAACCACGAGCTGTAATCCTTTACTTCGTCGGGGGTTGAGAAAATCAGCCGATGAAACGGAGAAAAATTCACTTCGGAAAGGGGAACTGTTATCCGGTTCCTTTCTTTCAGACCAGCCAAAAACTGACTGGTTTTTTCGGGTTCAAAATTCTTTGGGAATTGATGGTTTAAAACGTCTGTTAAGTATCGGTGATATACAACATAACTGCCGTCGCTGTTCTTTCGGCGGTTTTTCAGCAAACTGACAAGCAAAAGCAAAAAACCGTAAACCACCGAATTCTTCACCGGATATCCCATGGTTACATTCACGGTTCCAAAATCGGGCGAAATAGCTCCAAGGGACGGATAAAGCAGCGATTCATCAGCCAGAACCACAGCAGTATTATCAAACTGATTTTTAAAGCCTGATTTTATTTCGGCCAGAAACCGCGGAATTTCCTGAGCCTGACCGTAATTTGACGAAACAGCCACCAGTTTTATGTTTTTCTTTTGGGAAAACCGGCTGTTATTCAACAAAAAGTCTTTTGGAGGAGGAAATTTTTTCAAATTTTCGCGAATAAACCGACCTGCTTCATTAGCGCTGTCATCCAGATAAAAACCATCGTAGTCCCATAAAAATTCTGCTCTGTTTTGTAGCACCAGCAGTTTAAAAAATGCTATTTCACAATTGTTCAGGGCATTCAGTCCAACAATATAATATTTCTCAAATTCGAATTCGGGTTCCTCGTTTTTGAACCGTTCAATCACATTTCGCGAAATCATACCGCTGTACGCCATTTCATTTTCCTGTAAAACCTGTTTAAATTCAGCGTAAACCGGGTAGAGTTTTTGCCAGATGGTAATAAATTTTTCATGATGGGTTTTCTGTCCGGTCCCTGACAGACTGCCCCAAAACCGTTCAATGGCAGCTTTCTGTTCAGGTGTCAGATAGTCGAACAGATTCTCAATCTCTTTCAGATCGGCCAAATTGGTAAACAAATCTTTTGCATTTACCAGATAATTGTCAATGTCGTTAAAATCGGCTAACAGCACTTCTCCCCAAAAGTAAAAATCGTCGAAGCTTTCTGTTGTTTGCGTATGCTTCTGAAAAACATCATACAAAACAGAAATCAATTTCAGTTTTTCGCCCTGGAAGAGGTTGGAATATCCTGAAATTAATTCGTGTACAGTTATAATTTGAGGTCCGATTACCGGACCGGAAAGCTGGTTCTGCAGGTAAGCATTAAAAAATACACCTGCCCGGCGGTTGGGGAAAACAAGGCAAAGCCGGGAAAGATCGTTCCTGTGTTTTTGGTAAATATATTCGGCACAACGGGAGAGAAAACGTTCCATCAGTAAAAAATTTTTCCGAAGATAGAGAATGACTGGCAGAATTAAAACCAAAATCAGGCATGATTTGAAAAGTTTCGATTACAAAAAAGTCCCGGCTCAACAACCGGGACTTCCACCTATGTAAAAAACGCAACACAACTGTTGCATTGTTTAATGTTGTTTCGACAAAAGAAAACACAAAGGTTTAACAGACAAAAAAAATAATTGATTTTAGCCGGCGCTCATTAAAAATTGTTGGTTCCAATATTTTTAGTGAATTTTACCCCCTCAAAAAAAAGATTAATGAAGGATTTGTTTTTTAAAAACCGCTGGTTTTTTCTGCCCTACGCGTTGTTTCTGGTTATTTGCAGCGTTTTGCTTATAAGTTTCTCGAAACCAGAGCTGCACATTATGCTGAATAAATTCCATTCACCGTTTTTCGATGTTTTTTTTAAATACATAACCCACCTGGGCGACGGAACTGTAATTGCCATTGTTGCCGTAATATTTCTTTTGGTGAAGTACCGCTACCTTTTCACTTTTCTCATAGGAAGCCTGAGCGCTGCGCTGGTGGTAAACCTGTTTAAAAAAGTGGTTTTTACCGAAATGTACCGGCCTGCAAAGTATTTTGAACTGTTTGAAACGTATAAACTCCATTTGGTTGAAGGGGTAAACCAGCACAGCCTGCAAAGCTTTCCATCTGGACATACAGCCGCAGCATTCAGTGTGTTTCTGATGTTTGCACTGGTAACCAAAAGCAACACAGCCAAATTGTTTTTCTTTTTCGGAGCTGTAATCGTGGCTTATTCAAGGGTTTACATCTCACAACATTTCATTGTTGACATTACTGCAGGGTCAATTTTATCGGTTCTTTTTATGGGTTTAGCCTTTTTATGGGTTGAAAACTGGAAAAAACCGTGGCTCAACAATTCACTATTAAGAAAAGTAAAATCTTCGAAATGACTGAAAAATTAAACCGGCTGAATCCGTACATCGTTCAGCTTATAATCACTGTTGTTTCAGCTTTGCTGTTTGTTCCGTTTTTGGGTGGGGTGCATTTGTTCGACTGGGACGAAATTAACTTTGCCGAATCGGCCCGCGAAATGATTGTAACCGGCGATTACCTTACGGTTCAGATTAATTTTCAGCCTTTCTGGGAAAAACCGCCCCTGTTTATCTGGATGCAGGTACTTTCCATGAAACTTTTCGGAATCAACGAATTTGCGGCGCGCTTTCCCAACGCCATTTGCGGAATTTTAACGTTACTCGTTCTTTATAACATCGGAAGAAAAATCCGCAATAACCTGTTTGGTATTTTATGGGTGCTGGCTTATGCCGGTTCGGTTTTGCCGTTTTTCTATTTCAAATCGGGCATTATCGATCCCTGGTTTAACCTGTTTATTTTCCTTGGGGTTTACTTTTTAATGCTTTACGCTTTTCCGGAGAACATGCAAAAAATAAAAAACATCATTCTGGCAGCAACGTTTGCAGGACTTGCAGTGTTAACCAAAGGACCGGTTGGCTTTTTGCTGATTGCCCTCACCGGCGGTGTTTTTCTGTTGTGGATAAAATTCAAAATTAAAGTCAGGGTGATTGATGTGATCACCTATTTTGCAGTACTGGCATTGGTTGGCGGTTCGTGGTTTATTGTGCAGATTTTATCCGGAAATTTTGATACGGTAGTGGAATTTGTCGTTTATCAGGTACGGCTGTTTAAAACCCAGGATGCAGGCCATGGCGGCTTTTTCGGCTATCATTTTGTGGTATTGTTTTTCGGCGTTTTTCCTTCATCCATTCTGGCGTTAAAAGCTTTTGGAAATGAAACCACCGATGAAACCTTCTACCCGTTTATGAAAAGATGGATGATAATTCTGTTCTGGGTGGTGCTCATCTTGTTCTCCATCGTAAAAACCAAAATCGTTCATTATTCTTCGCTGGCTTATTTTCCGCTTACGTTTCTGGCTGCCGGATTTGTGTACAGCATGTTCCAAAACCGGGCTCAGTGGAAAAAATGGATGTCGGTAATCATCATCGCCATTTCGGTTTTTGTAGCACTTCCGGTTATGCTGTTGCCTTTTGTTGATAAATTCAAGTACAAGATTATTGAAAGCAACCTGATTAACGACGCTTTCGCCGTTGAAAACCTGAAAGCAGATGCCGACTGGAACGGATTTGAGTTTTTACCCGGACTACTTTTTCTGGTGGCTATTGTTTTCATTTTTACACGAATTAAAAGAACAGAACCATTGAAACGGGCTGTTTACCTGTGGGGAACCACTTTGATTTTCACACTGTCTGTGATTCTTTTGCTGGTACCACGCATCGAAAAATATTCGCAAAATGCGCTCATCGAATTTTTCAAGTCGAAAGCCGGACAGGATGTTTACCTGAAAAACATTCATTTTAAATCCTACGCCACCTGGTTTTACGGGCAAACGCAGCCACCTTCAAATCCGGATTTTTATAATGAAGAATGGCTTTTAACCGGAAATATTGACAAGGATGTGCATTTTGTAACCAAAATTCACCGGGCACCGCTGATGGAAAAATACGATGATATTGAAGAAACCGGCCGGAAAAACGGATTTGTGTTTTATGTGCGGAGAGCAAAGAAGGAATAAATTTACTCCACAAATTTCCGGTAATAATTTGCTTTTTGCTCGTCGTTAAAACGCACATGAATATTCGACATGTAACCGGCATATTCACTTCGTGATTCAGGTTTTAGTTCCCACAACTTTTCGAAGTAACCAAGAGCCACCCTGAAATCAGCTGTCACCTTGTCCAGTTCGCCTAACAAAATGCGGTACTGTCGTCGGGTACGGTTGTTTTCATATTTGGCCATTTCGCGTTGGTAGCGGTCTTCGGCCTGATGATATATTTTTGTGGCATTCCACTCCAGTGCATTCACATTGTCCGGATTCAGTTCCAGTAAAACCAGGCTCACGGAATCAAGCACTTCTTCTATTCCCAGCGACCTGTTCAATTCGAAATATTTTTCCAGATTTTCCGTTGTACTTTTTGCATCCTGCGGCATTTCGTCCCACGCTTTCAGGGCTTTTTCCGTCATATCAATTTCATCGTAAATCGAAAATAAACGACTGTTTACACCTTCAGCTTCATTTTCAAAATTTTCATTGTTTACTATTACAGACATAAAATCCTCCTATTTCCTAGTTTAATCAAAGTATATATACATTTTTATTATTGTCAAGATTAGAAATTTTACTCAATTTGGATATATTGTTTTGGATTAATGAAAATTTAATGATGCGAATAAATTAATATATGTATATGAATATTTTAACCCACTTTATAATATACTATTGTAAAGAGGTTAAAGAAAATGATAAGAATTGGAATTCAAGAAAATTTAAATAATTATGAAATTTTAAAAGATGTATTAGATAAACATTACATACCATATTTTGAATGTTCTATTACAGATACTATTCGGGAGTTTGACAGTTGTAAATATTAAAAACATTAATGAGATTAGAAAAAATCTCATTTTTTTTGTCAAATTTTCAAAAAAGGCTTGACGTACCTTTTTGTACCTTGTATAATGGAATATATATATTTACGTTGTAAAGGAGATAATTAATTATGCGTTTAAAAATATCTGTATCAAAAAATGCTAAATCATTCTACGTTCTTAAATCTTACAGAACTAAAGATGGTAAAAACACTTCTAAGATTGTTGAAAAATTAGGAAACTTAGAGGAAGTTACTAGAAAGGCTAATGGCGAAGATCCTATTGTTTGGGCTAAGAACTATATTAAAGATCTTAATAAAAAAGTTAAAGAAGAAAACGAAGACGTTATTGTTAAGTTTGCTTCAACTAAACAAATTGAAGCTAATAAGCAAGTTCTATTTAATGGTGGATATTTATTTTTAGAAAACATTTATTATAAACTTGGACTTAATAAAATTTGTTCTGTCATTTCTGATAAGTATAAATTTGATTATGACTTAAATGATATTTTATCAAAGCTTATCTTTTCTAGAGTCCTTTTCCCTTCTTCTAAATTATCTACATATGAGGACTCTAAAATATTCTTAGAAAAGAGAAAATTTAAACTACATGATATTTACAGAGGTTTAAGTGTTCTATCAAATGAAATGGATTATATTCAATCTGAAGTTTATAAGAATTCTGAGAATATTTATAATAGAAAGAAAGGTATTCTTTATTATGATTGTACCAACTACTTCTTCGAGATTGAGGAAGAAGAAAATTTAAAACAATATGGTGTGTCTAAAGAACATCGTCCTAATCCTATTGTTCAAATGGGACTATTCATGGATGCTGATGGAATGCCTCTTGCTTTTAATATTAATCCTGGTAATACAAATGAACAAGTAACTTTAAAACCTCTAGAGCAAAAAATAATTAAAGATTTTAATCTTTCTAAATTTGTTGTTTGTACTGATGCTGGTCTTGCTTCTACTAGTAATAGAGTTTTTAATTCTATTGGTGATAAATCATTTATTACTACTCAATCTATAAAGAAATTAACTAAACCTTTACAAGATTTTGTTTTTGATTCATCTGGTTGGAAACTTGAAGACTCTGAAAAAGAATATGACTTATCTAAGATAGATGAAGAAAAATGTTTTGAAAAAGTTTTTTATAAATATACTACTGTAACCATATCTGATGTTAAGCAAAATCTAATAATTACTTACTCTCCTAAATATAAAAATTATCAAAGAAAAATTAGAGAAGCTCAAGTTGGTCGTGCAGAAAATTTAATTAAAAATAATCCTTCTAAATTATCTAAGTCTAGTGCTAATGATTTTAAAAGATTCATTACTAAAACAAGTACTACTAAAGATGGTGAGATTGCTGAAGAAAAGTATTATTCAATAAATAATGACTTAAAAGAAAAAGAAGAAAAATATGATGGTTATTATGCAGTATGCACAAACCTTTCAGATAGTCCTAAAGAAATAATTAAAATTAATAAAAACAAATGGGAAATTGAAGAATGCTTTAGAATAATGAAAACAGAATTCAAAGCTAGACCTGTTTATCTTAAAAGAGATGATAGAATTCAAGCACATTTTCTAACATGTTTTCTATCATTATTAATCTATAGAATTTTAGAGAAGAAACTAGATAATAAATTTACATGTGAAACAATATTGGAAAAATTAAAAGAAATGAACTTCTATGAAATTGAAGGTGAAGGATATGTTCCTACATATGTAAGAGATAATTTAACAGATAAATTACATGATGTATTCGACTTCAGAACAGACACTCAGATAGTAAAAAAACAAAAATTAAAAAATATTTTAAAATTTATAAAAGCATAGAAACATTACGTCATACATTAAAATTTTTAAAATCCCTGTAACGCTTACTAGATAAGTGCTACAAGGATTTTTTCTCTTTACAACTGTCAAACTCAGG
>CAZCPH010000120.1:0-8970 GCA_964500105.1 uncultured Mariniphaga sp.
CTGGAAACACTGAGCTAAAAAAAGTAGTCAGTTAAGCATTGTTATCCTGCTGAACATAACCTTCGTCTTCTTTCAGATTTGGATTAAACGAAGCATCTACGGCGAGTTGGTCGCAGCGCTCGTTCAGCGGATTGTTGGCGTGGCCTTTTACCCACACAAACTTCACATGGTGTTTTTTGTAAATTTCGAGAAAACGCAACCACAGGTCGGGATTTTTTTTGCCCTTAAACCGCTTTGTTACCCAGTTGAACACCCATCCTTTTTCCACAGCGTCAGCCACATATTTGGAGTCGGTGTAAATGGTGACCTCGCTGCCGGGAATTTTGAGGGTTTCGAGTGCCACAATTACGGCGAGCAACTCCATCCGGTTATTGGTTGTAAGCCGGTAACCTTCAGATAATTCTTTGCGGTGCTGCCCCGAAATCATTACAATTCCGTAACCGCCCGGGCCCGGATTTCCGCGGGCGGCGCCATCGGTGTATATCGTTATTTTGGGTTTTGTCATTTTTCTGTTTTCTGCAAAAATGAAACAATCCTGTTAAACATCAATAAAAAACCCCGCCAAAAAAAGGCGAGGTTTCATCAATATTGCTTATTATCCCTCAAAAATTAAACAGAGGTTCACTATTCCACAATCAACATTTCGTCGATCAGATGCGTGGCACCGGCATATTTGTCGATTACCCACAACACAAACCGGATGTCCACGTTAATGCAGCGCTGCAATTCGGGTTCAAACGCAATGTCGCCGCTCATGGCTTCCCAGTTGCCGTCGAAAGCCACACCAATCAGCTCACCTTTGGCATTCATCACCGGGCTGCCTGAGTTTCCGCCGGTAATGTCGTTGTTGGTAATAAAGCAAGCCACCAGTTCGTCATCCTCGTTGGCATACCGGCCATAATCGCGGGCCAGCAGCAACTCTTTCATCCGCGCCGGAACGTCGAATTCATCGTCGCCCGGAATTTCCTTTTCCAGGTAGCCGTCAACCGTTGTGTAATATTTGTATAGCACCCCGTCGCGTGGTTCGTAATCGAGAACCTGTCCGTAGGTGAGGCGCATGGTGGAATTGGCATCAGGGTAGAAATTTTTATCCTTTTGCATTTCCATCAAACCAGCCACAAACAAACGGTTTCCGGTATTCAGCAAATCGCTGTTTTCACCGGCCAAATCATTCAGTTCCCTAAACTTGTCGAAAACATCGCGGGCAGCCTGAAAAGCCATATCCTTATCCAGTGTTTTTAATTTCATATTCTCCAAAAATCCGGCAACTTCTTCCTGATTGTCGAAAACCGACTTTTTGAACATTTTTTCCGCGTATTTATCAAAATCGCCTTTGTATTTTTTATTCACTTCTGCAAAAAACGCCGGGTGATACTTCGGGTCGATGTTATCGGCATATAACTTCATCAGCGCTGCTGCAACCTTCATGTCTGTTTCAGCATGGTAATCTTTAAAATGAGAATCCATACCATCTGTGATACGGTTTTTAATCATTTCCAGAAATTCAGGGCGCGATTCGCCGTCGCTAAGCAAACGGTGAACAGGTGTAGCACGGTAGGCAAACATGAAAATCTCAGGCCCGCGAACCATTGCTTCCGCCATGTATTCCTGTGCTTTTCTTGCTTCCACGTCGATATACGATTGTTCGATATACTCCAAAGCTTTACCGTATTTTTCCTTCCGGCTGTTGTCGGCATTCACCCATTGTATAAATTCATCTTCAAGCGCCTGCTTTTTCGCCATAACATTCAGGTTTTCCAACCCACGGTTTTGCCCAATGCTGTATTTGTAATAATTTGAACTGCGGGCATATTTAGAAGCATACTGAATGCGTGCTTTCTGACTGCTGCTCATGTATTGGTCGATAATACGCAGTTTTTCCTCACGCACTTCCACCCGCACCGGATTGGTAACATCCATAATATAATCTACACCAAACGAAGTTTCGTAACGGTTTGTTCTTCCCGGATAACCCAAAATCATGGCAAAATCGCCTTCTTCAACACCGTTAATTGAAACCGGAAGGAAATGTTTGGGTGAGTATGGAATATTCTCTTCTGAATAACCTGCTGGTTTTCCGTCGGGGCCGGAATACACCCTGAACAGCGCAAAATCGGCTGTATGGCGGGGCCACATCCAGTTGTCGGTATCACCGCCAAATTTTCCAAGCGCCTGTGGTGGTGCACCCACCAGACGAATGTCGTTAAATGTTTCAACTACAAAAAGATGAAACTGATTGGAATTGAAAAAACTTCGCACATAAGTTTCGTAATGTGTATCGCCTTTTGCTTCTTTTTCCAGTTCACTGGTGACACTGTTTATTTTTTTACTTCTCTCTTCTTCCGTCATCTCATCGGTGAGTTCCGACAAAACTTTTTGGGTAACATCTTCTATACGCACCAAAAACGAAACCGATTTTCCGGGATTGGGCAGTTCTTCTTCGCGGGTCATCGCCCAAAAACCGTCCTGCAGATAATCGTGCTCAACGCTTGAATGGGTTTGAATTTCTCCGTAACCGCAATGGTGGTTGGTGAGCAAAAGACCTTCATTTGAAATCAGTTCTGCTGTGCATGAACCTCTGTCGAGGGCAACAACAGCATCCTTCAAACTGGAATTATTGATGCTGTAAATGTCTTCTGCTGTCAACTGCAGCCCCATTTGCTGCATTTCAGAAATATTTAACTTTTCAACTAAAGAGGGCAGCCACATCCCTTCATCGGCCACTGCCCTACCCGTTAAAAGAACTGTCAGGAGCAGCAAAAAACTCAATCTTCTCATTTTATACATTAATTTTAAAAATTTTAAAACTGCAAATATAATATTTCACATTTCATAGCTTTGTGATTTATGTTCTGATTACAGTAAGCTTTGGTTAAAAAACCAAAATCGCGGCTGTTGTTTGTCATTTCTTGCTAATTTTGTAGCTCTCAAATAAAAGCAGAGAGAAAGTGAAAAAAAAGATAGTTAAAAAATTAAGCGACCGCTACCGTTTAATTATATATAATGATACCACATTTCAGTCGGTTTGGAGCATGAAGCTAACCCGGATGAAGGTATTTACCGTTACCAGCCTGCTTTCTGCAATTATTGTAATCCTCGTCATTTTGTTAATTGCCACAACCGGATTACGCGAATACATTCCGGGCTATCCCAGGGCAGAATACAGACAGGCACTGGTGCTTACCGCACTAAAAGTTGATTCGCTGGAAAATGAACTGCAAAAGCGCGACCAGTTTTTTAAAGGAATTCAGGCTATTGTTTCGGGAGAAGTGCCCGAAGATTACCTGACTATTGACACAACTTCGTTTACCCAGGAGGTAGAGTTTGAAACATTTAACCACGATTCAATTTTCCAGGATAAATTGCTTGCCGAACAGATAAATCTGACACCCGGAAGTTCGCCCGGAAGACGGTTAAGCCTGAGCCAGATTCACTTTTTTGTTCCGGTAAAAGGGGTGATAACCAATTCCTTTAAATCGACACCCGACCACTTTGGCATTGATCTGGTAAGTGAACCCAACGCCCGGATTTCGGCCATAATGGACGGAACCGTAATTTTTGCCGGATGGACCATCGAAACAGGGTATGTTATTTATATTCAACACGATGCAGAACTTGTTTCGGCTTACAAACACAATTCGGAACTGCTGAAAAGCAAGGGAGACAGGGTAAAAGCAGGAGAGGCCATTGCCATCATCGGAAATACCGGTGAACTTTCTACCGGGCCGCACCTTCATTTTGAACTCTGGCACGAAGGAACAGCACTCAACCCGGAACAGTATATAGATTTTTAAACCATGAAAAAACGAATTGCCATTCTTGGCTCAACAGGTTCCATTGGAACCCAGTCGCTTGAGGTGATTGATAAAAATCCGGAATTGTTTGAAGTGGAAGTTTTAACCGCCAACAATAATGTTGATTTACTGATTTCGCAAGCCAAAAAATACCAGCCAAATGCGGTAGTAGTTGCCAACGAAAACAAATACAACTATGTATCGGACGCACTCCAAAACGAACCTATAAAAATATTTGCAGGCGCCGACGCCCTGAACCAGGTGGTACAAATGGAAACCATAGATCTGGTGATTACTGCAATGGTGGGTTACTCTGGCTTAATTCCCACCTGGCATGCGGTAAAAGCAGGAAAAAACATTGCACTGGCCAACAAAGAAACCCTGGTGGTGGCCGGTGAAATTATTACCAGCCTGGCCAAAGAAAAACAGGTAGATATTTTACCTGTGGATTCAGAACATTCTGCCATCTTTCAGTGCCTCATCGGAGAAGTTTACAACCCGGTGGAAAAAATTATTCTTACCTGTTCGGGCGGACCGTTCAGAAAAAAGACAAAGGAAGAACTTGAAAACGTTACTGTAAAAGATGCGCTGGCACATCCCAACTGGGATATGGGGGCAAAAATAACTGTCGATTCGGCAACCCTTATGAACAAAGGCTTCGAAGCCATTGAAGCCCACTGGTTATTTGCGCTTCCGGCAGCAAAAATTGAAGTGGTTATCCATCCGCAGTCGATTATTCATTCGCTGGTGCAGTTTGAAGACGGGTCCATAAAAGCCCAAATGGGTTTGCCCGATATGCGGCTGCCCATTCAATATGCGCTCGGATTTCCGTATCGCATAAAAAACAGTTTTCCGCGGTTCAGCTTCACCGATTATCCCACCCTTCACTTCGAAAAGCCCAATACAAAAATTTTTCGTAACCTTGCACTCGCTTTTGAGGCACTGAATGCCGGAGGAAATGTTCCGTGTGTGCTCAATGCCGCAAACGAAGTGGTGGTTCAGGCTTTTTTAGATGAAAAAATCGGTTTTCTGAAAATGCCCGAAATCATCGAAAAAACCATAGAGAAAGTTAATTTTATTAAAAAACCGGATATCGAAGACCTGATTCAAACCAATTCCGAAACAAGACGCATAGCACAGTTGTTAACAGAAAACAAATTTTAAGAGGAAATAATTTACATGGAAACAATATTGGTAAAAGCTGCACAGCTCATCTTAAGCTTATCGATTTTAGTAGTGTTACATGAGTTCGGCCATTTTATGTTCGCACGCCTGTTTAAAACACGTGTTGAAAAATTTTATCTCTTTTTCGACCCGTGGTTTTCGCTGTTTAAGGTAAAAAAAGGCGAAACCGAATATGGTGTTGGCTGGCTGCCATTGGGTGGTTACGTTAAAATTTCGGGCATGATTGACGAATCGATGGACAAGGAAGCCATGAAACAACCGCCCCAACCCTGGGAATTCCGTTCAAAACCGGCATGGCAAAGATTGCTGATAATGGTTGGCGGTGTTTTAATGAATTTCATTTTTGCATTCATTATTTATATTGGAGTATTGTATGCCTGGGGCGAAACATATTTACCTACCAAAAATGTAACCTACGGTATTGAGGTAAACGAAGTGGGTAAGGAAATCGGGTTTCAGAACGGCGATAAAATTCTGACGGTGGAAAACAAGGAAGTAGAAAATTTTCTAAAAATTGTTCCCACCATTGTGCTCGACGATGCCCGAACAGTTCAGGTAGAACGGGACGGAAAAATTACGAATGTTGAAATCAGTGACGCAGACCTGGCGCTGTTACTGAAAAGCAAAGAGGTAATGACCTGGCGAAAACCGTTTGACATTCAGGTTGGAAATGTTGTGGATGACTCGCCGGCAGCTGAAGCCGGACTGCAAAAAGGTGATGTTTTTGTGCATGTTGACGGAACACAGTTCGAATTTTACGACGAGTTTTCAGACTACCTCAACTCCAAAAAAAATGAAACAATAACACTTACATTATTGCGCGACGGAAACGAAATAAACCAGCCTGTTTCCGTTTCAGAAGAAGGCAAGCTGGGTTTTTACCCGGTATTTAACAACACTGATTTTCTGCAGCTGGCCACCATCAACTACGGACTTCTGGAATCGGTTCCTGCCGGAATCAAACGCGGGGTTCAAACCACCAAAGATTACCTGAAGCAATTTAAGTTATTTTTCCGCCCCGAAACAAAGGCTTACGAATCGCTTGGTGGATTTGCCACCATTGGAAATATTTTCCCGGCAACCTGGGACTGGTTTTCTTTCTGGAACATGACAGCTTTTATTTCCATCATCCTGGCCATTATGAACCTCTTGCCCATTCCGGCGCTCGATGGTGGCCATGTGATGTTTCTAATGTTTGAAATGATTAGCGGACGCAAACCCGGGGAAAAATTCATGGAATATGCACAAATTGCCGGCATGGTAATTTTGCTTGGCCTCGTTCTTTTTGCCAACGCCAACGATATAATTAAAATGATTAATGGAACGTTTTAAGTAAAAAAGTTCTATTTTTGCATCAAACCATTTTTAACTTCATTATCATGAATTTATTTGTAGTAGCAGGATTTATCGGACCACAGGAAATAATTATCATCTTAATTATAGTACTACTCCTTTTTGGCGGCCGCAAAATTCCGGAATTAATGAAAGGCCTTGGTAAAGGCATGAAGGAATTTAAAAAAGCAACCAAAGAGGGTGACGACGAAGAAGAAAGGGCCGAACCCGGGAAAATTGAAAAATAACCCGTATCAACATTTTTACAGAAATCCCGTTGCCGGTAAAACCGACAGCGGGATTTTTGCATATTGTGGCATTATTTCTCACATTATCAATATGGTAAGATTTTTGTAGAAAAAATACAGCAAATAAAAAAATAACAAAATGAAACCAAAAGTACTTGTTCTTATTTTTTCACTGTCAGTGCTTGTTGCGCTTTTTTCGTGTAATAACAGTGGCAACACGGGTGTATCGAAAAATGTTACCGGCCGGGCTGGTGAACTGGTTGTGGTAATCAGTGAAGATGCCTGGGACGGGAATCCGGGAAAACTGCTGCGTGAAACGCTGGCACAGGAACACGTTGCACTCCCTCAGGATGAACCACTTTTCGATTTGGTTAATGTGAAGCCCGAAGGTTTCAAAAGCATTTTTAAAACCACCAGAAATATTATTCAGACACGCATAACTCCAAATGTTGACAACAGCGGTGTAACCTTCAAAGATAATGTTTGGGCAAGCCCGCAGGCTACGGTCATTATTCAGGCCAAAAATGAAGAAGAATTCGAAACTCTCTTCAACGAAAATAAAAGCCAGATTATGTCTTATTTTCTGAAGGCAGAAAAAGACCGGCTCACCCAGAATTACGAAAAATATTACGAGCGGGGAATTTACAATGTTTTAAATGAGAAGTTTGGAGTTACCATGAAGGTTGCTCCCGGATTTTTAATTACTGAAGAGAAAAAAGACTTCTTATGGTTGCGGTACGAAACCCCGGAAATTTCGCAGGGTATTATTTTGTACACTTTCCCCTATGTTTCCGACAGCGCTTTTATGGTTGATTATCAGTTAAAAATTCGCGACAGCATGCTAAGAGCCAATGTTCCAGGTCCTACAGAAGGAAGCTTTATGGCTACCGAAAGGCGTATTGAGCAAATCAGCAATTTCCTTGAACACAATGGGAACTATGCATCCGAAATACGCGGATTATGGCGCGTTGTGAACGATTTTATGGGTGGCCCGTATATTTCGCTGGCAGTGCTTGATGCCGCCAAACAACGGGTAATTGTTGCCTATGGCTATGTGTATGCGCCAAGCAAAGACAAACGAAATCTTCTGCGACAGGTTGAAGCTATGGTGTATTCGCTGAAGCTGAACAACCAAACGGAAAACGACAAACTCAACCAGCAGCAAATTGGCGTGGATGTTAAGCCCGAAGAGGTTTAATCAGAATACTGCCTTTACAATTTCTTTCACATTGTCGGAAATTCCGTAGGTATAAATATGCAACGACGGGGCATTATTTGCCACCAGGTCTTTTGACTGGTAAATGGCCCATTCTGTTCCAACCCGTCTTGCCTCTTCGTTGTTTTTGCATTTTACCAGTTCTTTCGACAGCTCCTGTGGCAAATCGATGCTGAAAATTTTGGGCAGCACCGTTACCTGGTTTTTCATATTAATAGGCTTTATCCCTGGAATAACAGGTACTGTGATTCCGTTTTCGCGACATTTTTTCACAAAATCGTAGTACACCCGATTATCAAAAAACATCTGGGTTACAATATATTCGGCTCCGGCATCCACCTTTTGTTTCAGGAAAAACAGGTCCTGTTCCATATTGGGCGCTTCAAAATGTTTTTCCGGATAGCCGGCTACGCCAACACAAAAATCAAGCGGCGTATTGTTTTTCAGATCCTCTTCCAGGTAAATGCCCTTTTTCAGATTTACAATTTGCTCCACCAATTCGTTTGCATTGGCATGTCCTTCCTTTTCGGATTGAAAAACATGCTGATTTTTAATACCATCGCCACGCAGTGCAAGAACATTTTCAATTCCCAAAAAGTGCAAATCGATAAGCACATGCTCGGTTTCACTTTTGGTAAATCCGCCGCACAAAATATGTGGCACCACCGGAATTCCGTAACGGTACTGAATGGAAGCAGCTATAGCTACGGTTCCCGGCCGCTTGCGAACTGTACGTTTTACTATGGAACCGTCAGGCATTTCCCTGAATTCCACCTCATCGCGGTGTGTGGTAATATTAATGTATTTCGGGTCGAAATCCACCAGACTTTCAATGGTTTTGTAAATATGGGTAGCTTCATTTCCTTTCAATGGCGGAAGCAACTCAAAGGAAAAAACAGTTTTTTCCGAACCTTTTATAATATCTATAATTTTCATTTTTGCGATCTATCTTGCTGCAAAATTAATAAAACGTATTGTCTGGCGCCAATTAAATTTAATTCTGCAACAAAATGCATTAAAAAAGTAACATCATGAAACTGCCTGGTGATTTTTAAAATATTGAAAACCAGAAAACCAATTCGCTTAGATGATCCAACCGAACATTAACCCAAACTGTATAAAACAAAAAGCCACTGACTATCAGCGGCTTTTGTAGAGAACCACGGAAAAGTATCGAACAATTTAGTAAAAGATT
>CAZCPH010000121.1:0-7064 GCA_964500105.1 uncultured Mariniphaga sp.
TCTATCATCCAAAACACAAATACAAAAGCTGCAGGAAAGACCAGGCTGTGGAAAAATATCCGTTTTTCCATTTCCGGGTCCAGCTTTCGCGGATTGCTTGGATAGTAGGTGAATAATCGCATAAGGTTAAATTCCAAATTTCAACAAACAAAGTTTAAATAGCAAACAAATTCCAACCTTCAAAAATCAAACGAAAATTAAACTCCAAATCTCAAAAAACAAAACTCAAATAAACTCCAAAAATCATATTAGAAATAACATCAAAATTTCAAATCTCAAATCCCGAATGGATGCCAATGTCACATTTTCTAAATTTCATTTGTTTATCAATCAAATTTCACAACCTGAAGCAAATTAATCGTTTTTTTAGTTTGAAATTTTCTTCATTGGTTATTGTATTTTATTTGTTTTTTGGAAATTACTATTTGGAACTTGAACGAATCAATGTTTTTATCAATTCTGCAAACTCGTAAATTTCTTTTTCTGTAGTGTCAAACGACGTCATCCATCGCACTTCCGACCTTTTTTCGTTCCACATGTAAAAGAAAAACTGTTTTTGCAGTGGCCCAATAATTTTTTTGGGTACTTCGGCAAAAACACCGTTGGCTTCCACCGGTTGTGTGATTTTTATTTCCGGAATTTTCGAAACTTCAGTTTCCAGCAGTTTTGCCATATTGTTGGAATGTGTCGCAGTTTCTTTCCATAAATCGTTTTCGAAATAGGCAATAAACTGAGCACCCACAAACCGCATTTTGGAGTATAGTTGCATGCTCTGCTTGCGCAGGTATTTGGTATAGGTTGTCAGTTCAGGATTGAAAAACAGTACTGCTTCGCCCATCATCATGCCGTTTTTGGTTCCGCCAAACGAAAGTACATCCACGCCGCAGTCTTTGGTAAATGTTTTAAAGTCGAGGTTTAGCGCAACAGCAGCGTTGGCAATGCGGGCGCCATCCATGTGCAGCAGCATGTTGTTTTGATGTGCCAGATTGGCCAGCGCACGAATTTCCTCCGGTTGATAGACTGTACCCATTTCTGTTACCTGCGAAATGGAGATCACCCGGGGTTGCGAATGGTGTTCAAAATCGAAACCCTTTAAATGATGTGCAATGGATTCCGGCGTCAGTTTGCCGTTAACAGGTTCAACCGGAAGCAGTTTGCAACCTGTGAATTTTTCAGGTGCGCCACATTCATCTTCTTCAATATGAGCAGTTTCTGCGCAAATTATCGAATTAAAACTGTGGGTAACCGATGAGAGTCCCAAAACATTGGCCCCGGTTCCGTTAAATACAAAGAAAACATCGGTCTCCCGGCCAAACATTTTTTTGAAAATTTCTGTTGCCTTATGTGTGTAGGGGTCGTCGCCATATCCTGTAACATGACCGGTATTGGCATTTCCCATTGCTTTTAAAATGGCAGGGTGAACCCCTGAATTATTGTCGCTTGCAAATCCTTTTTTCATAAAATAGAGATAATTTTTGATTCGATTGTTTCCCGGAAACTTTGTACCTTCAACCGGGTTTTTTGTACTTGTAAAGAAAGGAAAAATCAAACGTTTATAAAAATGGAAAAATCTTTGTCACTTTCTGAGAAACTTTATTTGCTGGCCATTCATCCGCAAAAGGGCGGAATTATTTTTTGGGCTTCGCAGAAACTTGATTTTGCGCTGCTGGGGGCACTTTTTCTTGAAATGTTTCTGGATAAAAAAATTGAAATAGAAAATAAACGGATTCAGGTAATCGATTCAAAATCAGTTAATCCTGCGCATACTTATTTGTTGGAGAAGATGGCGAAAGCAACCCGGCCACAAAAAATTACAGGTTGGATGAGTAAGTTTCGGTTCTCAATGAAACACATTCGCCGGCAGATAAAAGCAACACTTGTTCAGAAACGATTACTCCGGCTCGAGGAAAAGCAATTTCTGTTCATTCGCTGGAAAAAACCTTTCCTGATGGACAAACTGGTTACTTATAAATTGCAGTCAGAGGCCGAAAATCAGATTTTTCAGGGACCCGGCAGTGAGGAAAGTTTCGTGTTGTTGTCGCTCATTAAACCGGCCGGATTGCTGAGAAGGGTTGTTCCCGACAAGTACAAACGTAAAACCGCCCGCTTGAAAATGAAACAGTTTCCGGAAACCAGCCGGGTTTCGGAAACGGTAGTCAGAGTTACAGCTGAAGTTACTGCAGCAGTGTCGGCAGCATCGGCAGCAGCAGCTTCAGGACATTGATATTAACGGGAAAAGTATGCACAAAAAAGTAAACATTTTCTGGTTTCGCCGCGACCTGAGGTTGCACGACAACCATGCACTCTATCAGGCATTAAACGCCGGGTTATCTGTTTTGCCTGTTTTTATATTCGACACCGGAATTCTTGGCAAACTGAGTTCGAAGTCAGATGCCCGGGTTTCGTTTATTTATGGCGAAATTGTAAGAATTCAATCAGAATTGGAAAAGTTTGGCAGCTCGCTGAAAGTGTTTCATGCAAAACCTGCTGATGTTTTTCGCGAACTGACGGAGCAGTTTGAAATTCAGGCTGTTTTTGCCAACAAAGATTACGAGCCTTATGCAAAGGAACGCGATGATAAAGTGGGGGAGGTATTGAACGAAAAAGGCGTTGCTTTTTATCTTTTTAAAGATCAGGTGATTTTTGAGGAAAACGAAGTGTTGAAAGATGACGGAACACCCTATACGGTTTTTACACCTTACAGCAAAAAGTGGAAGCAGGTTTTAAGCGAAACGGAAATTCCCGCTTATCCGTCTGAGAAAATGCTGCATAACTTCATAAAAACTGCATTTTTTTCTTTTCCCGACCTCAAAGAGCTGGGTTTTGAAAAAAGTACAATTGCGGTTATGCCTCCTGAAATTTCTGAAAAAATTATTCGCAATTATGCCAAAACCCGCGATTTGCCGGGCATCGACGGTACTACCCGGTTGGGTGTTCATTTGCGGTTTGGTACAGTAAGCATTCGTGAGTTATCCCGGAAGGCCATGGAATGGTCAGAAACGTTTCTGAACGAACTCATCTGGCGAAATTTTTTCAGCACCATTTTGTGGCATTTCCCACAGGTGGTCGATAAGGCTTTTAAACCACAGTACGATTTTATTCAGTGGCGAAACAACGAGAAAGAATTTGAGTGTTGGTGCCATGGCAAAACGGGCTATCCGATGGTGGATGCAGGTATGCGTGAACTCAATGCCACGGGGTTTATGCACAACCGTGTGCGAATGGTAACAGCCAGTTTTTTAACCAAACACCTGCTCATAGACTGGCGTTGGGGTGAAACGTATTTTGCCGAAAAACTGCTCGATTTCGAACTGGCTTCAAACAATGGAAACTGGCAGTGGGCTGCAGGTACCGGTTGCGATGCTGCGCCCTATTTTCGAATTTTTAATCCCGAAAGTCAGCAAAAGAAGTTCGATCCAAAAGGTGATTACATTAGGAAATGGATTCCTGAAATTGGAACCATGAAATACCCGCAACCGATTGTGGAGCATAAGTTTGCGCGGGAAAGGGCGTTAAAAACGTACAGGAAAGCTTTAAATTAGTTTACTCCTGCAGCCATTCAATGACCCGCCGGTTTTGCACACTGGTTACAGGTGAGAGCGATTCTATAACCCGGCCTTCCTCATCAATCAAGAATTTCTGAAAATTCCAGATGACTTTGGCATCGAGTTCACCATTTTCTTCGCTGCTGGTCAGCCATTTGTAAATCGGGTGCATGTTTTCTCCCTTTATGGATATTTTTTCCATCAAAGTAAAACTGACGTCGTATTTTTTTGTACAAACTTCAAGAATCTGCTCATTTGTTCCCGGCTCCTGGTTTCCAAAATCGTTGCTGGGAAAGGCAACAATCTCAAAATCATCACCACCGTATTCTTCGTACAATTCCTGCATCTTTTTAAACTGTGGCGTTAGCGAACATTCTGTTGCCGTGTTCACAATTAAAACTTTTTTGCCTTTAAGTGTTGAAAAATCGAGGGTTTCGCCTGTAATGGCAAGGGCGCTGAAGTCGTGCAGGGTTTTGTACTGCCCTGTTGCCTGAGCCGTCACGAAAATAAAAAGTATCGGGAACAGGTATTTAATATACATACCGGATTTTTGTTGTAAAACTACGAAAAAACAGCACAAATCTTCACGCTGAAACCGGAATCCAATCAATGTTGATAAGTTTTGCAGGGTAAAAAAGGAGAAATGTTTATCTTTGATGACTTGAGAAAGAACACAGCACAGATGGAAAATTTTATTGTTTCAGCACGAAAATACAGGCCCGATTCATTTGATACAGTGGTTGCGCAGTCATCAATCACAACCACCCTGAAAAATGCCATAAAAAACAATCAGCTGGCACACGCTTACCTGTTTTGCGGACCGCGTGGCGTGGGTAAAACAACGTGTGCACGAATTTTCGCCAAAACAATCAACTGTTCCAATATTTCTCCTGAAGTGGAAGCGTGTAACGAATGTGAATCGTGCAAAGCATTTAACACCAGCCGCTCATTCAACATTCATGAACTCGATGCTGCGTCAAACAACTCTGTTGACGACATTCGTTTGCTGATTGACCAGGTACGAATTCCTCCGCAGATTGGAAAATACAGTGTGTACATTATCGACGAGGTGCATATGCTGTCATCGCAGGCATTCAATGCATTTTTGAAAACTCTGGAAGAACCGCCAAAACATGCCATTTTTATCCTGGCAACCACCGAAAAGCATAAAATTATTCCCACAATTCTGTCGCGCTGCCAGATTTTTGATTTTAACCGGATTGGAATTGCGGATATTGCCGATCATTTGGAGTATGTGGCTAAAAGCGAAGGCGTTACTGCAGAAAAAGAAGCTCTGAATGTGATTGCCCAGAAAGCTGACGGTGCCATGCGCGACGCGTTGTCAATTTTCGACCAGATTGTAAGCTTTTCAGGAAAGGACATCACTTACCATGATGTAATTTCCAACCTGAACGTGCTGGATTACGACTATTATTTTAAACTGGTTGACCATTTTTTAAAAAATGAAGTGCCGGATACCCTGTTGATTTTTGATGAAATTCTGAATCATGGGTTCGATGGACACCATTTTATCAATGGTCTCAGCAGTCACCTGCGTAATTTGCTTGTTTGTAAAGATGCTGTCACAGTTCAGCTGCTTGAAGTTGGCGGTGAAATCAGGGAACGATTCAAAGGTCAGGCTGCGGTGTGCAACAGCGATTTTTTGCTGAAAGCGCTGGAAATCAGCAATGAGTGCGATATGCAATACAAAATCAGCCAGAATAAGCGACTGCTGATTGAACTGGCGTTGGTTCGGATAGCTCAGCTAACCTTAAAAAAAAAATAGCTGACCTCCCGGGAAACGACGATTTTCTGGAACCCATATTCTCAGAGAGTTCAGAATCACCCGAGAAAAAAGTTATTACCCCAGACAAACCTTCCCTCCGCAGAAATGAACCGGTAGTTAAAAAAACTGCACGACGATTGTCGCGCGATGCAAAAGGACCTTCGATAAAAGATGCCCTTGCCGGGAAAATGGGTGAGGAGAAACTTTCGGCCAGGGAACAACATCAGATTTACACCCGCGTGGGCGAAACAAAAGACTTTACTGCCGACGACCTGAAAAAGAAATGGGAGGAGTTTGTTAAAAGGCTGGATGACCGCCCCAATTTGCAATCGACTTTGTCACGTGTTCCTAACCTTGAAGAAAACTACCTGTTGGTTCTGGATATTGACAATTCGGTTCAGGATGATCTGATTAATTCCATAAAACCTGAGCTGGTCTCCTTTCTTAGGAAAGAGCTGGTTAATTCAAAAATTCAGTTAACTACCCGCATTTCAGAAGTTGAAAAAGAAAAAATAATTTATTCCGATTCAGAAAAATACCTGGAGATGTTAAAGAAGAATCCGGATCTCGAATTGTTAAAACAAAAGTTTAAGCTTGATTTTGAGTAAGTTGTGTTGGTCACGGAGCCAGTCTTTTTATCGTCCATAATTCTCCGTTTCGTTCATACAATATGCGGTCATTTAATCGATTGGCACGACCCTGCCAAAACTCAATTTTTTGCGGATTCACCCTGTATCCGCCCCAAAAAGGAGGGAGTGGTACCGACTCATTTTCGAATTTCGAACTGAATTTTCTGAATTGCTGCTCCAGATAGTCGCGTGATGGAATTTCGGTGCTTTGTTCTGATGCCCAGGCTGCAACCTGACTCTCTTCGGGTCTCGACTGAAAGTATTTTAAAGAAATCTCTTTGCTTGTTTTTTCTGCCACTCCCGAAATTCGCACCTGCCGTTCGAGAAAAGGCCAGAAGAAGTGCAAACTCACAGCAGGATTTTTTTCGATTGATTTTCCTTTTTCCGATGAGTAATTGGTGAAAAAAACGAATCCGTTTTCATCAAAAAATTTAAGCAAAACAATCCTCGATTGCGGAAATCCATCAGCTCCGATGGTGGATAGTGCCATTGCAGTAGGTTCCTTCTCGTCGGAATTAACGGCTTCGTTCAGCCATTTTTCAAATTGTTTGAATGGATTTTGATCCATGTTTTTTCTTGTCAATCCGGCAAAAAGGTACTCATTTCTGAGGCTGTCAATTTTCATGGTGCTTTGTATAACCTGTTAAAAATCAAAAATTATGCATGTGCAAACCTATGAACATTTTTTGAACAGAAAATGTTTTATTAAGGAGCTTGAAGTATTTTATTGGAAACTTAAAAATGAAAACTATGAAAAATTTATTTGTAATTCTGATGATTGTTGCTTTTTTTCCGGCCATGGCAGTAACCGGAACAATTGGCATTGGAGGTAAGGCTACATTTACGAACGTGAAAATGCATGATGTTTCGGGTGCGGAGTATTCGCTGGCCGATGTGGCAGGTGAGAATGGCCTTTTGGTAATGTTTTCGAGCAATACATGTCCGTTTGTGCTGCAGTGGGAAGACAGGTACAACGAGTTGAAATCGTGGGCTGACAGGCACAATGTTGGAATGATTGTTTTAAATTCAAACTACGGTAACCGAAACGGAGTCGATTCCTTTGAAGAAATGAAGAAACACGCCAGCGAGAAAAACTACAATTTT
>CAZCPH010000121.1:7074-8967 GCA_964500105.1 uncultured Mariniphaga sp.
TCCGTACGTTGTTGACGAAGACAGCCAGATTGCCAATGCATTTGGCGGACAAACCACACCACACGTGTTTTTGTTCGACAACAACATGGAACTGGTTTACAAAGGGGCTATTGATGATAACTACAAAAGTGCTTCTGATGTAAAACAGGCATACGCAAAAGATGCCATTGCCAGTTTGGCAAAAGGAGAAAAGGTAGCAGTGGCCGAAACAAAACCTGTTGGTTGCAGTATTAAACGAAAACTGGATTAGAAACTGATTTGGAATAAACTGTATTAAACCTTGCCTGCCGGCAGGGTTTTTTTATGCATTAAAAAAGCTGAAATTCACTTTACCGTATTTTCTCAGTTCGCTGAATTTTGGGAAGTGTGAAAAATCGAAACTTCCAGGATGTTCCAGAATTAAGATTCCATCGGATTTTAAAATTTCCAGTTCAAAAATTATTTTCGGAATATCGTTGATAAAAGGAGCATCGAAGGGAGGGTCGGCAAATATCAGATCGTATTTGTTCGGGGTGAATTTCAGAAAGCGGAAAACATCGTCTTTTACAATCCTGGCATTTTTTATTTCCAGCTTTTCAATCACGTCCCTAATAAAGCGAACATGGTTGAAGTTTTGCTCAATAAAAGTGACTTCGCCTGCGCCTCTGCTGAGAAATTCATAACCAATACTGCCCGTGCCCGAAAACAAATCCAGAATATCCATTTCGGTTAAATCATACCGGTTTGCCAGAATATTGAATAAGGCTTCTTTGGCTAAATCTGTTGTTGGCCGGGCTGTAAATTTTTTACCGGGATTGAAAATCCGGCCTTTGTATTTTCCTCCTACAATACGCATGGTTAAACTAATGGTGTGAACATATGCAGGGGCTCTTTAAAAACGTCTTTATTGAACTGCACAGATGGAGTCAGGAATTCAGTTTCTTCAAAATACCCGGAAAGGATTGCATGTACATCACCGTTTTGAGTAACGTTTCCGGCCAGCACGACCTTTAATCCGTCGGAGTTAATCTTCATGGTCTTCAAAACTGAAAGCACATAAAAAGCAACGTCGTTCTGATGTTGGTAGTCGAAACTGTTGTGCTGAATAAATTGTCCGTCTTTATACAGCAGTAAACTGAACGAACTTTTTTGGAAAAAGAGAGAAATCAGTTGTTTGTAGTTTCCCAAATACTGGCTTTCCTGAATTTTTTTGTGCAGGAGCCCGATGGAATGTGTTACCGGACATCCCGGAAACAATTTGTCAACAGTTTCAATCAGAGATTTCGGAACTGCAAAAACGAGATTAGCCTTTATATCCGGCAAATAGTTATCACGTATTGCATGGTCTTCCTGTGTTCCGTAATTCTGTTCAAAAATCTGTTTCTGACGTTCGAATTCATAGAATTCTGATGGAATCAAAGTGATTTTTCGGCTATAGAACAAGATATTAATTGCCCCGAAAGGCTTTTTCAGTATGTCTTCACTTTCAATCCATTCTTTAAAACGTCGTCCAAGAAATTTTTCGGAACTGATGGTTGCGGGAACCATACCACAAGCTAGTAACTGCGCTTTGGTATCATCTGTTACAGAAAAAGAAAATCCATCCAGACAAACCTGGATGGATAGTATATATTTTTCTGTCTTTTTGGAATCAAATAATGAATCTGTAGCCAGGAAAACCATTTTAATTACTCCCAGTTTCCTGAATTATTTACAGCTTCAGTAAGCGAGCCAACTTTTAATCCGGGGTATTTTTCATTTAACCGGCCGGCCTCATTCATATTAATCACATACTGCCGGTCGAGTCCTCTTAAAATGATATTATTGTGGGCTTTCGCTTCAAATACCGGTACCTTAATGCCCGAACCTGTGGTTATCATATTGGCACCAAGCATAAATTCGGCAGTGGTGTCG
>CAZCPH010000122.1:0-8858 GCA_964500105.1 uncultured Mariniphaga sp.
TCTTCAATACTGGCAGAACCTAAGGAAGCACCAAAACCGGAACACCCCGAATAAATTTCCGCCTCTGAAAGGTCTATTCCATCCCCTGAGCTATGTCCAAAAGGTTTGTGGTAATAGATGTGGCTCATTGCCTCAACAGCCGCAACTGCCGCAAAGGTTCGGCAAGGACCCTGTTCCCCTTGATCTTTGGCAGGGGAAATGTAATTTAGACGGACGGTATCTCTATTATACCAAGAAAATGACGAAGGTTGAGAAAATGAATTTACAACAACGAATAAAAAGGCTAATGTGATTTTTATTTTCATGTCTGTAAGTTTAATTTGGTTTTAATTTTTAATACAACGTACGGAAAGTCCTGTGTCTTTTACTCTATAAGCACGGTCAAAATCTTTTCCCCAATGATTCACGGAACGATAAATTGAATAAGAGTTGTCACTTATGGTTGAGGTCCAGAAATATCCAATATTGTGCAATGAACCAAACCTGTAATTTGTTGATCTACAACCTCCCGGCAATGCAGAAAATCCAATTTCATTTGTCGCTCCTTCATTTGGTTCCTCCCAGAATAATAATCCGGTTTTTTTCAATTTTCCCCCAACATTGGCTTCTGCCCCGCGTATAATACCAATCCTGTCCAGCTGATCCTCCTCCATTCCCAGGAAACGTTCCAGTTCCATCCACTCTTCGTCGGAGGGGAGGTGCCAGCCTTCGGGGCAGGCTGTTTGGGCGGTTTCCCAGTCGTACAAACAGCCGTAGATGGTGTAATTCTCGTAAAACGAGCCTTTGCCGTAATAATCGTACACCCAGATTCCGCACTGCGAGTCGGGAGCGCACACATAGGGCACATAGGCCAGGTTTTCGGCCATCCAAATCTGGTCGCCTATTTTTACCCATTTGTATTCGCGGCCGTCGCGCTCGTCGGTAAAGGTACCGGAGCTGGCTTCAAACGGGTCTTTTTCACAAGCTGCAAAAAGCAGCATTAACGTTAGTAGTGTTAAAATTGGTGTTTTCATTTTTGAAAGTTTTAAGTTCATAATTAAGTTACCTTTGTATATTTTCCTGAATTATTAACTTGTTTATAGGTAGCATTTAGTCCATTAAAATATTTTGCAACGACTGGTTCATATGGGATTCTCACGGTGTCTCCACCATCAGACATGTGCCAGGCATAACCGTGACAATTATACGTAGAAGAAACGCCAGCAAGAGTGTCTGCAGACCAACCAGCATTAATTATCGAATCCATCCAGAATGCATTGCCCGCAGCTATTTGTGAATCAGAAAATTCTTCTTCATTATCTTCGACATATATTAATACTCCAGTTGGAGTTTTTCGGGTAGCTTGACTTAAAGATACCAAATAAATTACTGTAAATAGTAAAAGAAATAATATTCGTTTCATTCTGATTTCATTTTTAGTTCATTAATAAATTTATTGGCTAAATCGAAAACAGAGATTTGGGCTTGTCTATCCTCTTCCGAGCCTATCGACAGGCTGCCAAGTTCAACTAACGTTTTAATCTCAAAGTTCTGTTCCATGCTATCAATAAGCGGTTTATAATTGTTATAATACATCACGCGGCCCATTGTAAATGTAGGACCTTCCACAAAGTAGTCGCCCGGTTCTCCTTTTCTTACTTCCTGCTTTTCAAAAAGTTCATCTAACAATTCTAGGCGTTGTTCGTCGGTTGCACCACTCAAAAAGGCTTCCTGTGCAAGGAAAACTTCGAGGTTGTAGGTATAAAACTTATATCCTCCCCATTCAATAGGCAATAATTCCATATCGTAGTTAACCGTATCGATTGATGCATATTTGGCAATCAGGTATTCCAAGGCATCTTCACGATTTTCGAGCTCTGTAAACCATGAATATTTATTTCTGCATAAGTCGTATCCACTTTGCAGTCCGCAACATCCGCCCATCAACATGTATAAAGCAGGAAAGTTATACGAACCTGCTTCAACAAGATACTCAGTGTTCATGCACGGCCAAAATTTTTTGGGTGTTTCTCCGGGAATTGTATCATTATAAATACCTGTTGCATATAATTCGCAAGGCTCAAGTTCCGGTTCGGGCTCTTTATTACACGATAAAAGCGAAATAATGAAGAGCATAGGAATTAGATATCGTTTCATAGAACTATTTTAAAAATAAGTTGGTAGATTCAAGATAAATGCGGTCAAGTAATATCTTATTAGTAGAGTTTCCTTTTTTATTAAAGTTTATTAATTCAGGAAAATTATTGGTCAGCATATTAAATTCATAGTAGGCCTTTAATTCAAGGATTCTGGATAAAATCAAACAACTATTGGCCATTCCATAATAGGAGAATTTATCAAAAGCTTTTGATTTTTCTTTATAAACAGATGATGCTTTTTTTAATAGATGCATAAAATTTTTCTCATCCAGATTTTTCAAAATATTTGTTTGAGCTAATAATATTTCGATATAGGTAAATTGAAAACTAAATACACCTTGCTCTACCAGTGTTGTATATCTATCAATATTTTCCGGTAGCATTTTCGCATAAACTCTTAATAATTCCTTCCCGGCATCTTTCCTTTTCTCCAATTCCCGAAATCCATTAAACACGGATTTTAAATAATCGTATCCAGCCTGGTTATTGTCGCGGCTGGTAATTAAAATCCACCAGGGATATTTAAGACAAGTCTTTACGAGGTTTTCAGTGGTAATCTCTGTTAGAATACTGTCTGGAATATTAAAAGCATCCAGTCTTTCTGAGAAAGAGTCAAGTTGCTTCCATTCTTCTGTACCGGGATGTACCGGATAATTCCATGTAATTTCTTCTGTTTGTGCAGTTAAAAGGAGAGGAAAGAAAAGTAATATAACAAAAAATCGGTTTAAGATAAAAAGGTTTAAAAATTCAGATTGCATCGTTTTTGGTTTTACGTTTTTATAGCTGATACAATAAGCCAGAATAGCTTTATTTCAAATTTAAGATAACTGGGAGTTATCAGTAGGGAGCAATTAGGAGTGATTTTGCATGCCTTTATTTGGCATCCTTCCCGGAACGTATCCACTTTGTGGTTTTTCCGGGGAAAGTGGATTATGGGCCGTGTTTCATCATACTATTGGTTTTAAAAGTTAATGCTTTGTTTGTTAAGATGCTGAATGTTGAAATTTGGTTGCGTACCTCCTGTTTTTTTTTATTGGTTTTTAATGTTCTTTTCTATTTTTGTGAAAGTAAAAATTTTTATCCTTTTAAAAAATAATATTTCTCATTATTACTGAATAACACCAAATTAAGTGTGTCGAAAAGTAAAAACAGTTTTATAAATAAGAATACCTTGGCAGAAATAGGCAAAATAAATACCCTGAACGTAGTTTGGGAAACGGAGAACGGGGTTTACCTCGATGGCGAAAACCTGGGCGAAATTTTAATGCCCCGCAAGTTTGTAACCGACGAGGTAAAAGCCAGTCAGCAGGCTACGGTGTTCATTTATACCGATTCGGAAGACCGGCTGGTGGCAACCTCCTAAAATTGATTTACTGCTGGAAAAACCGGGTTACGGAAAAATTGACCCCATTTCTGAAAAGCTGATGGAAACCCTTCGCGAGAACAACGGCTTTTTGGCGTTAAATGACAAAACTTCACCCGAAATCATTCAGGCTTTGTTGGGAATTAGTAAAAAGAATTTTAAAAAGGCTGTTGGAAATCTTTACAAAAAGCGGCTCATCGATTTTAAATCTGACGGGATAAAATTGCTATAAACATACGACCCCGCTGGGGTCGATTCTTATCGATGTTTTGATATTTATGTAAACATGCGCTCCAGATATGATCGGCAAACGTAAGAACTTGGGCAAGAATTCCTGATGCATTCATTTTTGAAAAATTTTCAAAATAATGAAAGTATTTATTACTTTTTTTTTATCTTTATTTTCAAAATAAATGAGTATAAACCAAAAGCCAGTAAAATGAAGTTAAAAAGTTTTTTCAACATTGTTTTTGTTTTTTCTGTGCTCTTTTCAACGGCACAAAACAAAATTGTAGTGAACACCGACCTCGGCAAGGAAAAAATCAGCCGGCACATCTACGGCCACTTTTCGGAACACCTTGGCCGCTGTATTTATGGTGGGTATTGGGTAGGTGAAGATTCCGATATTTCCAACACCAGCGGAATCCGCAACGATGTGGTGGACGCATTGCGCGAAATGGGCATTCCCAACCTGCGCTGGCCCGGCGGTTGCTTTGCCGACGAATACCACTGGATGGATGGCATTGGTCCGCGCGACCAACGGCCAACCATGATAAACACGCACTGGGGAGGCGTGACAGAAAACAACTACTTTGGCACGCACGAATTTATGGAACTGTGCCAGCAACTGGATGCCGAGCCGGTGATTAACGGAAACCTGGGCAGCGGAACGGTTCAGGAGATGTCGCAGTGGGTGGAATACCTCAACTCGGGCAATATCAGCCCGATGACCGACCTGAGAAAGGCCAACGGGCAGGAAGAGCCGTGGGGCGTAAAATACTGGAACCTGGGCAACGAAAACTGGGGGTGCGGCGGTAACATGACAGCCGAATACTACACCAACGAAATGAAACGCTATTCTACCTACACCAAAGACTACGGCGACAACCGGTTATACAAAATTGCCTGCGGGCCCAGCGATTCCGATTACCACTGGATGGAAACCGTGATGAAATACGGGAATCCCGGCAGAAGTTTCCAGGGAATTTCGCTGCATTATTACACCATTACACACAACTGGAACCGAAAAGGCTCTGCAACACAATTCACAGAAGAAGAATATTTTCAAACCATGAGTAAAACTCTTTTCATGGATGAATTGCTGAGGAACCACATCAACATTATGGACCGGTATGATCCGCGCAACCGCGTAGGACTGATGGTTGACGAATGGGGAGTATGGCACGATGTGGAGCCCGGCACCAATCCCGGATTCCTATACCAGCAAAACACCCTGCGCGATGCTATGGTAGCAGCGGTTAACCTCGACCTGTTCAACAAATACTGCCACCGGGTGAAAATGGCAAATATTGCCCAAACCGTAAATGTGCTTCAGTCTATGCTTTTAACAAAAGATGCTGAAATTGTGAAAACACCAACCTATTATGTGTTTAAAATGTATAAGGTGCACCAGAACGCTACCTTATTGCCAACCGATTTGGTTTCGGAAAATTATGAGCTGGATGGCAAAAGCATTCCGGCCATTTCAACCTCCGCATCAAAATCGGAAGACGGAAAAATTCATATTACCATCAGCAACCTGAATCCCAATAAGGCAGTGAGCATCTCGTGTGAATTGCGCGGACTCGGTAAAGTGAATTTCAACAAAGGTGAAATAGTTACTGCCGAAAAGGTGGATTCCTTTAACGATTTCGGGAAACCGGAGGAAGTTTATTCAAAAAATTTCAGTGATGTAAAAGTAAACGGGAACTCACTGACCGTTAATCTTCCTTCAAAATCGATTATCATGCTGGAGTTGAACTGAAAATTTAAAGTATTTCATAACGAAGCAGCTGGTCCGGTTTGGGCCGGCTGTTTTCATTGTATGGGTAAGAATTCCGGGTTAAACTGGTATTCAATGCGTTTGATGTCCATTTTTCGCTGATTTAAAATATTGATGTATTGCAGGCTGTTTTGTTCGTGCATCGGATTTTTCTGGCCAAAAACATGATACGACTGCACTGCCCAGTCAATCGCTGCATCCATCTGACCCAGCATTTCGCAGGCCAGGGCCATGTTGAACCGGCTTTTGGCTGCTATTTTTTTGTTTGGATTGTTCACATGCTGTTTCCATATTTCAGCAGCTTCAAACCATTTTCCCTGGGTTACCAGCGCATCGGTTTTTTTCAGGTCAACCTGCCCCGACTTGTAATACATCCTCTGAACATTAATCCAGTGTGGAATAAGGAATTCGGCAAACTGACCGGCTGAAAATTCTGCAGCTTCCAAAATACCGCTTTCTCGTGAAGGAAGACTTTCAATTCCGGTAATATAATCCCAGGTGATGGTGTCAACGCGGTCGTAAAAGTACATTAATCTATTGGTTTCCAGATCATAAAAGTTCCAGTAGGCAACAACAAAAACATTAAAAATACCGGTTTTAATTCCCTCATCAACTGTAAGCCTTCTGTCCATTGTAGTAAAATAATCCAGCGAAAGCAGCAGTTGCGCATTTGTTGAATCGGCCAGCTGATCCAAATTTGTTTTAGAGTAAAGTCCGAGTTCAGGGTCTAAATAATTTACTGTGCTGATTTTTTTTTCGGGTTGGAAATGTCCAGCCAACGACCAGAAATTGGCTGCGAGGGCATATTTCTCAGGAATATTGCCCGTTATTATGCTGTCCTCAAAACCCGGAAATTCAATTTTTAAAAGCGAATCGGACAAAAAAACCTTCGAATAATTGTTGCGTTCAACTTCTGCAACAGAGTCGAAAAATGAGCTGGTTTTTAATTTTTGAAGGAAATAATCGTAGTAGATTTCTGCTGCCGTGCTGTCAGTATTTGTTGAGTCAACCAATTGTTTGCCATTTTCAGTGTATTCTGCAAAATTGGGATTATAGTCTGCATTAAAATTGTTGTAACGAAGGGCTATCGTGTCATATTTTTCAGGAAAGATTGCGTTTGCAGGCACAAAAATTTCAATGTCAACGGTTTTGGTTTGATATAACGTGTTGCAGCCCGTTGGAAAAAAACCAGCAAAAACCAGGATCGTCAGTTTAAGGAGTGTTTTCATTTTGCCGGTTGTTAAATTGCCTGATTCGTTTTTGCCTGTCATCCAGCACTTTCTTGTAGGTGAGAATCATTTGCAGGTCTTGTTTGCTGCGAAACTGGCTGGCCAGATGCAGCGCCGCATTCAGCCATTTTTGTGCGGTTTCCAGATCGTCTTTCAATTCGTAGGCCAGCGCCAGGTTGTAGCGGGCGTTGATGGCCATTTTACCGTTGCTGTCGTCGGCATACCTTTGCCATAATGCAATGGCGTTGTCCCATTTTCCTTCTTCAAAGTAGAACGCGGCATCCGAAAAATCGGGCAGTGGCGGAACGGAATACATCCGGTTAACGGTTTGCCAGGTTGCATAAAACCGTTTGGCGTAGTTTTCACCTGCCAGCGACGAAGCCATTTCCAGTGCAGTAAGGCGTGGCGGAGGCTGGTATCCTTTTCTGTAATTTCCCTCATCATCGTAACCATTCCAAAATACCGTGTCTATCATGGTTTTTCGTTCAATACTCTCTTTTGTCATCGCGTCGTAAATTCCCCAAACAGCAACGGTAATAACCTCGCCGGATGATGGGGTGTCGAACGTTTGCGGATAGGCAGAGAAAAACGATGAAAAAGTTTCCAGAACAACCAGTACCCCGGCATCTGTGGCCTGCGAAACGTTTTGAATCAGGTCGGGTGGGAGATGGGTTAAATGTTCCGCAGTATGTCTTTCGAAAATGGTTGCCGGAAAAACATACACATCGTCGAAAACATTATTGCTTTTCAGTTCGGTTGCCAGTTCATTGAGGGTTATTGATGCAAGCAGGCTGTCGAGATTTTCGGGATCGTTTTTTGCCTTTCGAAGCTGAAAATCGTTTTTGTAATAGTGCTGAAGTGTATCCTGCGGATATTTAAAATTGCGGTAAACGAGGGCTGCTTTTTTTGCTGAAGGCGGCACATTTGCATCACCCGGGTTGTAAACCTCAATGGGATATTCTTTGTAAACCGTGCAGGACGCAAGAATTAAAAAAAGGAAAATTACGGAGTAGTTTTTTGTTTTCATTCCGCATTTTTTAATTCGGTTTTTCTTCGCCTCAGAATTTCGAGATATTCGTAGGTAAGCGGTCTGTACATGGTGTTGTATGACTTTAATGCCCATTCGATGGCAGAATCGATGTTGCCCAGAATTTCGAAACCCAAAGCGGCATTCAACTCTGCTTTGCTTTTCAGTGTTTTTGATCCGGCGCTTTCTGCAATTTCAATCCACCGGTTAACTGCGGTTTGCCAGTCGCCTGTCCGGGCAATTTGGTTTGCCTCCCTGAACCTCGAATTTCCTTTTACAAAATAGGTGCGTCGTTCGGGTCGCCATCGAACGGCAATTTTATCGGCAAGCTCCAGTGCAACAACAATGCCTGTTTCCGTAAGCGCTTGTTTAACAGGAGTAAACCGGTTGAACAGGTTGCGGGCAGAAACATCTGCATCATCCCAGTACAACGTATCGGTAATGAACTGCCGGAGGATTATTTTTTCCTGTGCCGGGTCATAAACCCGGAAGAGTGCGTCGTACTGAATTTTCATTCCGGCCCTCGCAGCCGAGTTAAATCCGCCCTGAAACGGGTCGAAAAAGGTTTCACTGTCGAAGCTGGTAATAACCCTGGTTTTTAAATGATCCAGCGAAAGCAGCGCATCGGTTTGAAAGGTTTCGCACAATCCGTTGACTTCTTCCCACGGAATTTCACGGGCCAGAAGCGAAGTGCCGGGTGCATCCAGAAACCGGTCTTCGGGAATAACATAGTCGTACCGACCCGATTCAAAAAGCAGTTCGCCCAAAGCTTTTAGCGTAGTGTCGGCTGTCTGAATGTCGTAAATTACGGTGTCGAGGCTGAATCGCTGGTCGTAAAACAGTTTTTGCAGCGAATCGGTATGCAAATCGGTATATTTTTCGTCAACAGTTTGTGTGACTAATGTGAGGCTTTGAATCGATTCGGGCAGTTCACTGGCTGAAGGCTGCGGAATATCGATTACCAGGGTGCGGGTTGAAATGCACGAAGAAACCAAAAGGGCCAAAAAAAGGAAGATTCCCGGTTTAATGCTGTTGTTTGTAATTTTATTTTTATTCATGAATTGAAAATCACTTTTAATAAATTCCCCAGTATTTTCTC
>CAZCPH010000123.1:0-2560 GCA_964500105.1 uncultured Mariniphaga sp.
TTTTCTTCTTCGCTGCCGGGAACAGCACATTATTCAGAATTAACCGGTATCCCGGTGAATTGGGGTACAAATTCAGATCGGTAGGCGGGTCGCCAACCAGGTGACGGTAATCTTCGGGGTCGTGCCCGCCATAAAAGGTCCAGAATCCTTTTCCTTTTTCGCCATGAATATAACGTGCCTCGCGTGCAGGTTTGTTTTCACCCAAAACCAGCACATTGGGTTTAATCAGTTCTGAGCGGAACGCTGTGGTTTGCCCCATAAATCCTTTTATCATATTCCGGTGATTCTGGCAAAGCATGGTGGGTATGGGGTCCCATTTGGCAGAGAATTCAAACAAAGTGAAATAATCTGCTTCACGGGGTATGTTTCGGGAATTGGTAACATCTATATTCGAAAATTCATAAACGTTAGGATCCATCTCGAGCTGAAAATTTTCAAAGGCGAATGTCCGTGAAAAATCCAGATGATCGTGTGCATGCGGATCGGCCGGATCGCCGTCGAACATAGGGCCGGCAATGTCCACACCAGTGGCAGCCCGGGCAATATCATAAGTGTCGGTAGCGGCACACATGGCAAACAGAAAACCGCCGTTAACCACGTATTTTTCCATTTCGCGGGTTACAAACGATTTCATTTCCGAAACTTTCATAAACCCAAGTTTCTCGGCAAGAGCTTTGTTTATAGCTACTTCCTGCTGGTACCAGGGCATATGCTGGTGGGTTCGCCAGAATTTTCCGAATTGGCCGGTGAAATCTTCATGGTGCAAATGCAGCCAGTCGTATTCCGAAAGTTTACCATCCAGAATTTCTTCGTCATAAATTTCGTCGTAGTCAATTTCTGCATAAGTGAGAACCAGCGTAACGGCATCGTCCCAAGGTTGTTTATTTGGTGGCGTGTAAACCGCAATTTTGGGCGCTTTGTTCATGCTCACGGCATCCTGGTTGACCTCGGGCTGGGCAATTTCATTTAAAATTGCCGAAGCCTGCGCATCGGTAACGGTTTCAAATGAAACGCCCCTCACCACACATTCGTTTTCAATTTCGGGATGATGTTGCATGAGAAAACTTCCGCCACGGTAATTGAGCAGCCATTTTACTTCCACATCGCGCTGAAGAGTCCAGTAAGCAATACCGTATGATTTCAGATGGTTGCGCTGGGCATCATCCATTGGAATAAGAAGCTGAATAGCCTGTGCATGAAGCAATAAAAGCCAAAAGCCGAGTGACAGGAATATTTTTTTTATCATTTCTGTTTACCTTAATTGTAAAAATACAAAGAACAAAGGTAAAAAGTTTAGGTGAACTTAAAACGGGGAATCATTTGGTCCGCCACTTCTGTCGAAGCTGTTATTGTGCGAAATACCTGCGCTCAACGATTCTTCTTCGTCTTCATTCATTTTCGAACTGTAGGTTTTCGCACTGGCAAAACCACCAAAATTCGTCTCCATATCACTGAATTTGGCCAGCTCTTTCTTAAATGCCAGGTGCACATCGCCGGTGGCTCCGTTACGGTGCTTGGCAATAATGATTTCGGCAACGCCAATGAGCGAATTTCCGGAATCATCTTCTGTAATTCCGTAGTATTCTGGTCGGTGTATAAAGGTAACAATGTCGGCATCCTGCTCAATGGCGCCTGATTCACGGAGGTCAGACAGCTGAGGCCGTTTTCCTTCGCGCGACTCCACCGAACGGTTCAACTGCGAAAGCGCCAGAATAGGGATATCCAGCTCTTTGGCGATGGCTTTCAGCGACCGGGAAATGGTGCTTACTTCCTGCTCCCGGCTTCCCCGGTTGTCTGAGCCGGCTGTCATCAGCTGCAGGTAATCCACAATAACAACGTCGATCTGGTGCTGCATTTTCAAACGACGGCATTTTGCCCTGAACTCGAAAATGGAAAGGGCAGGGGTGTCGTCGATAAAAATGGGTGCTTTTTCCAGCGCCGAAATTTTCCGGTTCAGGTGTTCCCATTCATAGTTTTCAAGCCGGCCGGTTTTCAGCTTATCGTTGCCCAGTTCGGTTTCGGCTGCAATCAACCGGTTTACCAGCTGGATGGATGACATTTCCAGCGAAAAAATAGCTGTTGCACGGTTGTGTTCAACTGCCATATTGCGGGCCATACTCAACACAAAAGCTGTTTTTCCCATCGACGGACGGGCGGCAACAATGATAAGGTCGGTTTTCTGCCAGCCCGAGGTTATGCGGTCGAGAGCAGTAAAACCTGATGGAACTCCGCTAAGGCCGTCTTTTTGCTGCCGGGCTTTTTCAATCTGAAGAATGGCCTGGTTCAGAACCGGTTTGATTGGAACGGTTTCTTTTTTGATGTTGCGTTCGGCCACCTGAAACAACGACGATTCTGAAAAATCTATCAGATCGTCCACATCCATGGTGTCGTCGTATGATTTTGCCTGGATTTCTGATGAAACCCGGATTAATTCGCGCTGAATGTATTTCTGGGCAATAATTCGGGCATGAAACTCAAGGTGAGCTGCCGATGCCACACGTCGTGTCAGTTGTGTGATATAACCCGGCCCGCCAACTTCGTCCAGATGTTCGCGGTCTTT
>CAZCPH010000123.1:2634-3264 GCA_964500105.1 uncultured Mariniphaga sp.
AAAAGCTTGAGGTATCCAGAATGTCGGCTACAGTGACGTAGGCATCGCGCTCGAGCATTAATGCTCCCAAAACGGCTTCTTCCACTTCAATGGCCTGTGGAGGTAATTTCCCGTATTGTGCATTTATTTCGTCGATAGTCATTCCGGTTTGCCGTCGCCCCTGGTTCGCTGTTTTTCTGTTCCTGTCAGTCGCCATTTTTCCTTTCTGTTTTAACGAAATTGAAATTTAATTTTGAGGCGACTAAATTACAAATAAAGCATTGGGCAGGTCAAATTTTATCTGGTTTAGTTAACTATTTTTATCCACAAATGTTTATTGGTTGCTATTCAGTTTATCTTCAATAACCTGCGAAAGAATCTCTTTAAGTGTGAGTCCCATGGCGTTAATTTGCTGCGGAATAAAGCTGGTTGCCGTCATTCCCGGGGTGGTGTTCACTTCCAGAAAATAAAATTCTTTGTTTTTCAGAATGTAATCAACTCTGACGATGCCCGAGCAGTGGCAGTGGTCGTAAATTTCTGCGCTGAGTTTCTGACATTGTTCATACAACTCATCTGGCAGGCGGGCGGGTGTAATTTCGTCGGTTGCACCGGGTGTATATTTGGCTTCGAAGTCGAAAAACTCGTTTTTGG
>CAZCPH010000123.1:3274-4315 GCA_964500105.1 uncultured Mariniphaga sp.
GTCCCGTCACATAAAAAAGTAATTAAATTTTCCCCTTGCTTTAATTCAGGTATTTTGTCGGTCAGGGTTATTTTCTGAAGCACTTTTCCTTGTGGACTATACAATTTACAATTTCCATCTTCCCTGAGTTCAAGGTACATCCCAGACTCCATCTTTACCGGGAAAACAATTTTTTTGTCGCCCAGTTTAACCAGCCCACAGGTAAATTCGGTTCCGCCGATATACTCTTCAACCAAAGCGTCGCTGCTTTCCGCCCAGGCACTTTCAATGGCAGGCAACAATTCGCTTTCGGTTTTTACCTTGGTAATTCCGAAACTTGAACCCCCGGCATTGGGTTTCACAAACAACGGCAATCCCAGTTTTTTAACAATTTCGTGGCTGTTTGCAATTTGTCCTTTGTTCAGTTTTACCGACCGGGCCATTTTTATCCCGAAACTTTTCAGGTAATTGTTGCAAAACCATTTGTTGAAGGTGAGAGAGGAGGAGTGAACATTGCTGGTGGAGTAAGGAATGTTCAGCAAATCGAAATAACCCTGCAAAATGCCGTCTTCTCCCGGAGTACCGTGAATGGTGATGTACGCAAAATCGAACTGAATTTTTTCATTGTTTAAAACGAAACTGAAATCAGATTTATTCACCGGGGCAATTTGCTTGTCGCCTTGCATTACTTGCCAGTCATCGCCACGCATTTGAACCAGCCACGGACTGAATTTTTGGGTATCGATGGCTGCCAGCACGTTGGCGCCGCTTTTTACCGAAACAACAAACTCCGATGAATCGCCACCGGCAATTACTGCAATAGTTGGTTTTTTAGTCATTTCTGTTCGCAATATAGTTTTCCCATTTGTCAATAACAACGCTCATATCTTCAGGCAATTCGGAATCGAATAACATTTTTTCACCGGTAACCGGATGCTCAAATCCAAGGGTTTTGGCGTGAAGTGCCTGTCGGGGCAGCAACTTAAAACAGTTTTGTACAAACTGTTTGTATTTTGTGAAGGTTGTTCCGCGCAAAATCTGGTCGCCCCCGTAATTTGAGTC
>CAZCPH010000123.1:4325-8839 GCA_964500105.1 uncultured Mariniphaga sp.
GTGTACCCGTATCTGGTGAGTTCTTCCGGTTTCCAGCCGACATTCCACCAGGCTCACATAGCCTATTTCTTTCAGTACTTTGTAATGTGTAACGGCATGTTTGCCGTATTCTCCTTCCGGAAAAACTGTAAAAACCTGCCTGTTTTTCAGGCTTCTTCCAATGTTTCCGGTAATGGTTCCCTCGTTCTCTTTCGGAATTCCCCAAACCAGTGCCTGGTAGAGCCGTTCGGTCGATTTTTCAAAAAACTGCAATGCCAGTTTTATTTTGGCCTGTTCGGTTTTGGCCACGACCATCAACCCCGAGGTATCTTTGTCTATTCGGTGTACAAGTCCGGGGCGGGGATCTTCGCTGTTAAACAGGGGTAAGTCTTTAAAATACCAGGCCAGTGCGTTAACCAGGGTGCCGGTGTAGTTGCCGTGCCCGGGGTGCACCACCAGTCCTGGCGGTTTGTTAATTACAATCAGATGATCGTCTTCATAAACAATATTCAGCGGAATTTCTTCCGGAATTATTTTGAGTTCCCTGCGCGGATAATCCATCATCACGCGGATTTCGTCGTTGGGTTTTACTTTGTAGCTGGCTTTTACAGACATTTCGTTCACCAGAATGTTTCCTGCGTCGGCAGCAGCCTGGATTCGACTCCGGGAGGCATTATCGAGACGGTTCGACAGGAATTTGTCAATCCTCAGCAAAGATTGTCCGGGATCGGCAGTGAATCGGTAATGTTCGTACATTACTTCTTCGTCCGGTTCCTCATTTTCAAGCAGGTATTCTTCCATTTTGTGATACGTTTCTGTATGCCGGCAATAGTTTTGCAGCCAACAGGCTTAGAAAAAATCCGGGGTTTCTTCTTCTTCCGTTTCAGGCAATTCAATTGTAACCCACAAGTCAACCGATGAGCCAATTAAAACATTTTGTGTCATTCGCGGATCGGGTCTTTGCTGCCATATTTTTGCCTGCACTGAGTCTTCGGCAGAAATAACTGAATTATCGTAAATAATTACACCGGCATTCAGCATGTGTGCCGAAAGTGAACCAATGGCTTCGTCAACGGTAAGGCCGGTAAGGTCGGGCAGGAATGTGGTCTGATTGCCTGCCTGCCGTCCAACAATCAAATCAATCCGCGTTCCTTTTGGAAGTTGCCTTCCGGGTTTTAAGTCTCTGGAATTCATCTGGACTTTTAACACCAGGTTGTCAAATTCCGAAGGGCGATAGGATATGTCGCCCATTTGCAGCCCGGAGTTTTCAATCAGCACCTGTGCCTGCCGAAAAGAAATATCAGTTAACTGAGGAAGCGTCACCATTTCGGGTTGGGTTGAGTTGATGGTGATAAATATGGTACGATTTTGCTTAACACCGTGGCCTGGCCTTGGAATCTGGTCAACCACAACACCCGGTTCCATGTCGTTTAAAAAAAGGGAATCAACAATTTCAACTTTCATATTTTGTTGCCGGGCAATGTTTTGTGCTTCTGCGGGCATCATTCCTGTAAATTCGGGTACCGGGTACGATTGTCCGTGCCGGGTATATTTTTCGAGCCCTTTCATTGTTGCAAAAACAATTACAGCAAGCAGAACAACTGCTATGGCTAAATTTATCAGAAACGTCCGGCTGGTAAGAAACCTGGTGAAACTCATAGTTGTTTTTTTTCCTTACAAAAATTTGAAACAAAAATAACGGAAAAAACAGGAAATTTCGTGTTTATATAAACACGAAAAGGTAAAGAATAGCTATTCTTTACCTTTTCGCTTCTCAGAATGTAAGGTATAAATTATTTTTTATGCCTCGGTTCGTCTGAAACTGTTAGTTTTTTCCGGCCTTTTGCACGGCGGGCTTTTAAAACTTTTCTGCCGTTGGCAGTTGCCATTCTTTCCCTGAAGCCGTGTTTGTTTTTTCTCTTTCTGTTGGATGGCTGAAATGTCCTTTTCATTCTATTCTGTTTTTCTTTTAGTAAATGCCTTGCTTTTTTCGGACTGCAAAAATAGTTGTTTTTTTATTTCTTCCAAACACTATTTGTAATTCTTTCCTTTTGGTTAAGCGTTTTCCTCTTTTTTTACGGTAAACCGGAATCCTATGCCATGCAGGTTAATGATATTGATGTTCGGATCGGGTTTAAAGTACTTCCGTAACCTTGAAATAAACACATCGAGGCTTCGGCCAAGGAAATAATCATTGGAACCCCACACTTTTTCCAGTATTTCGTTGCGGTTGAGCACTTTGTTGGTGTTTTCCGAAAAATATTTAATAAGTTCCACCTCTTTAATGGTAAGTTTGCGCGCTTCACCATCGAGCGAGAGGGTTAGTTCTTCGGGAAGAAAAATAAACCGGCCTATTTTTTTTATTTTTGAGGTTTCCTGTTTTTCTCCGGCAAAGTTGTTGCTTCGTTTTAGAAAAATCTTGATTTTCAGCAACAACTCTTCCATGCTGAAGGGTTTGGGAATGTAATCGTCGCCGCCAATGGTCAGTCCGGTAATTTTATCTTCAGTCATCGACCGCGCCGTTAGAAAAATAATGGGAATGTTTTCGTTGGTTTTGCGAATGTGTTCGGCTACTTTGAAACCGTCTATTTTGGGCAGCATAACATCGAGAATAATCAGGTGGTACGGGTTTTTTTCAAACAATTCAATGGCTGTCTGGCCGTTTTCTGCAATGTCAACCACGTAATTGTTTTGCTCCAGGTTATCTTTCACGATAAAACGTAGCGCATCGTCGTCTTCAACCAGTAAAAGTTTTATTGCCTCATTCATTTTCGTTGCGGAATTAAGAGTGTAAATATACTTCCTCCCTCAGGATTTTCATCCACAAAAATATTCCATTTGTGGGCTTTTACAATTTTTCTCACATAATCGAGTCCCAGGCCAAAGCCTTTTACATTGTGCACATTTCCTGTAGGAACTCTGTAAAAACGTTTAAATATCTTTTTTCTGTATTTTTTTGAAATTCCGATTCCATTGTCTGTAAACTGAATTTGCACCTGTTTTTTTTGCCGGCGAACATCAATTTTAATCAGCGGTTGTTTTTCACAATATTTTACGCTGTTTTCCAAAATGTTTAGAATCAGGTTCGAAAAATGAAATTTGTCGCCTGTCATAAACAGGTTTTCGGACAAAAGATTGAGCGATAGCGTTGCTTTTTTCCCGGCATCAGAATGTTTGAAGTTTTCGGTGATTTCTTTCAGGAAGTGATTCAGTTCGATTTTTTCCAGGTTTAAATGGAGTTTGTTTTTTTCGAGCGATGCCAGGTTTAATACTTTTTCCACATTTTTCGACATGCGGTTGTTTTGGTCCTGAATTATTCTCGCATATTCAAAAAGGCGTTTCGGATTTTCCAGGATTTTTTCGTCGGAAATAACTTTTGCTGAAAGGGCAATGGAAGAGATGGGTGTTTTCAGTTCATGAGTAAGGTTGTTGATGAAGTCTTTCTGAATTTGAGAAAGCTGCCGCTGGCGGATGATTACCGAAAGTGTATAACCGAAGAACAAGATTACAACCAGTAAAAGGCCTGTGAAAAGGTACCACACCGAAAGCCGCGAATGAAAATAGGGAGAACGGTCGGGAAAATGCACAGCAAAATAAAATGTTTCAGTGTTATTTCCTGCGGGAAAAGTGTAGGTCGAAGGTTGCTCGGTGCCTGCGGTTATCAGGGTTTTTTGTTCCAGTTGTCCTGTGGCGGGATTGTTTATGGCAAACTCAAAATCGGTGTAAATCTGATGTTTTTTCAGCTCTTCCACCAGGTGGAACTTCAGCAGTTCAAAATCAATGAGTGCATCAACCGTAACAATGTAGTAGCTGTTGGTTATCAGTTCCACCGGGGCTATGCTATCGAAATTGGCCAGATTTCCGTTGGCGGTTAAAAGCTGCCATGCCACCTCTTTTAATGCAACTGTAGTGCTTTCCCTGAACTGTTTTTCAGAAGTATCGAACGAATTTCGCAGAAAAAAAAACTGAAGCGCCAAAACTCCTGCAACAGTCAATGTAGCAAGCAGAATAATATATTTCAGGGTTTTACCTTTCATTGTTTCGTAAATTTTGGCCGTTAACAGGCATAACTCAGTTTTTTTGAATCAATTAACACTTCGTTAACAAAATATTAAGTTCGATTAACACCACGAGGTCGTTTGCATTCTTAATTTTGTTTCAGCAAAGTAAATTATAAAATCCAAAATATTAAAACAATAGCATTATGAAACAATTGGTACGCATATTTTTTGTATGTGGTTTAGTGGTTTTAACTTTAGCTTCTATGGCGCAGAAACCACAAATAGTTTTTGAAAATCTTGAACATGATTTCGGAGGTTTTAAAGAAGCTGACGGAGTTCAGACGACCACCTTTAAGTTCACAAACAAAGGGGAAGTTCCGCTGGTATTGAGTAACGTTCGGGCTTCGTGCGGGTGCACAACACCCAAATGGACGCGTGAGCCGGTTGCTCCAAACGGAACAGGTGAAATTCAGGTAAGTTACGACCCGCGGAACCGGCCGGGAGCATTCAATAAAACTGTTATGGTGAGTTCCA
>CAZCPH010000124.1:0-8832 GCA_964500105.1 uncultured Mariniphaga sp.
GATGCACAGAAAGCTATGCAGCAATACCTTTCAACGATTCAAAACTGGCGCAAAAACAAGGAAATAATCCACCAAGGCAAACTCATGCACTTTGTGCCAGAAAACGGCATATACACTTACTTCCGTTACAATGACGATGAAGCAGTGATGGTTGTTCTGAATAAAAACAAGGAGGAAAAATTGCTGTCAACCGGACGGTTCAGCGAAATGCTGGAGGGTTATTCTTCCGGCAGGGAAGTTATTTCGGGAACCATTGTTTCAAACCTTTCGGAACTAAAAATCCCGGCAAAAGCGGCGATGATTATAGAATTGAACTAAAAAAGCCGGATATTATCTTTTGTTAACCGTAGGAATTCGCGCGAATTCCTACGGTTAACCGAAGAAATTCGCATGATTTCCTGCGGTATCGTTTCAAAAATCATTAACTTTGAAGAAAAAAGTGATGATCATAAGAGCAATAGAGGAAAAAATCCGGCAGCAGCTTCAAGGCAAACGAAAAATTATTGTAATCTACGGACCAAGGCAGGTTGGAAAAACGACGCTGGTTAATAAGGTTATCAGCAGTTTTCAGGGAAAAGTATTAAAAATAAACGCCGACGAGCAAGTTTACAGCGAAGTTCTTTCTTCAAGGGATTTTGGAAAATTGAAAGGACTTACTGAAGGTTATAATCTGCTTTTTATTGACGAAGCCCAAAGAATTCCTGATATCGGAATCAATCTGAAAATTTTGTACGATAATCTCCCGGAATTAAAAATTATTGTTACGGGCTCGTCTTCACTCGATTTGGCAAATCGTGTTAATGAACCGTTGACAGGGAGAATAATTACGAACAACTTGTTTCCTGTTTCCATTTTAGAATGGCAAAGTTTTACCGGAATGAATAATTTTGAAACTTCCCGGCACCTTGAAGAACTCATTATTTACGGTATGTATCCTGAAGTATTTTCCTGGCAAAATTTCAATCAAAAAAGAAAATATCTAAATGATTTATGCAACTCATATTTGTATAAGGATATCCTGTCGCTGGCAAGTATTAAATACCCGGAAAAACTAAACCAGTTGTTGCGACTGCTGGCATACCAGACCGGGCAATTGGTATCTTTGCAGGAACTGGCCTCCATACTTCAAATACACAGAGAAGCATTAATTAATTATATTGATTTGCTCGAGAAAAGCTTCGTTATTTTCAGGTTGTCCGGATTTAGCAGAAACCTGCGAAAAGAAGTGGTAAAAATGGATAAAATTTATTTTTATGATACTGGTGTAAGAAATACACTGATAAACGATTTTAACTCACTCAAAATCAGAAATGACCGGGGTCAACTGTGGGAAAATTTTCTGCTAGCAGAACGAATGAAAGTAAACGCGTATTGCGATGCTTTTGCAAACAGCTATTTCTGGCGCACATACTCAGGTGCAGAATTGGATTTGGTTGAAGAAAAGGATGGTCGGCTAACCGGTTTCGAATTCAAATGGGGAAATAAGAAAGCCAAAGCACCGGTTTCCTGGATTGAAAATTACGAAGGTTCAGGTTTTTATTGTGTTAATAATGAAAACTTTATGCAGTGGTTGAAAGAAAATCAGAATTTTTAGAAAAAAATTTAAACCTTTTTGCAACTATCGTGTTTTAATGACATACTTAGCTCACTACACACAGATGGTTTGGTTTTTGGTTTAGTTTAGGTTTAGGTTGATAGAGAAAAGGTCGGTTGTTGAACCGGCCTTTTGTTTTTTCTATCGTTTCATTATTCCGTAGCAAATAATTTTCAGGATGGTATCTACACTGCGTTCAAGGTTTACAGTACCGTAGTTGCCTGCCGACAGCGGCATTTCCAGGCCTTTAATGGCGGTGGTGATTCCAATGGCAGCCAGGTTAAAATCATAAATTTCGAACTCATTTTTACGAACGCCTTCAATGAGGATGCGTTTAATCATCCGGATTTCATCCTGCTCGTATCGGCGTTTTACCTCTTCAATAAATTCTACTGCAGTTACATCGTTTTCAATGGCGTGGTAAAAATTGGCCAGATTACGAAAAGTGGTCAGCTTGGTCAGAACGTAATCGCGCAGTTTGTCCACCGGGTCGGTATTGCGGTTGATTACAATTTCCAGTTCGTGCGCCAGAATTTCCACTTCTTTCATAATTACCGCCTGAAATAAATCCTCTTTACTGGCAAAATAGTAGTAAAGCGAACTTTTCCCTTTTCGCACGGCATTGGCAATGTCGTCGAGCGTGGTTTTTTTGTAGCCGTATTTACTAAATATTTCGCGTGCAATTTTCAGGATGTTCTCCCGGTTGAGGTCTCTTTTTGTACCGTTTTCAGTGTTGGTCTGCATTTTAATTCCCTCTTTTGATGCATTTAAAAAAGAAAACAAATATAAATATTTATTTTACCCGATAAACTTTTTTATTTTTCGACTAAAACAGGCGACAGGATTTATGAACATTCAAAAAGCCTTTAATTTTCTGAAATTCCTTTGATTAACTTTCGGAATCATTTTTTTTGATGTCATCCGCCAATTTGAAATCGAGTTGTTTTTTCTCCAGATTGGTGCGCCATATTTTCACCGTAATTTCGTCTCCAAGCTGATATTTTTTATGATTGTGCCGTCCTACCAGTGCATAATTTTTTTCATCGAAAATGTAAAAGTCGTCGTCCAGTTCACGAATTGGAATCATTCCTTCAATTTTGTTTTCAAGTTCCACATAAATACCCCAATCGGTTATTCCTGAAATAACTCCCGGGTAAACTTCGCCCACATGGTCCTGCATAAATTCCACCTGTTTGTATTTGATGGAAGCCCGTTCGGCATTGGCAGCGCGCGCTTCCATATCTGAAGAATGGCGGCACAGGTCTTCGTATTTTTGCTCGTTTGCCGAGCGTCCGTCTTCGAGGTATTTTTCCAGCAGCCGGTGCACCATCATGTCGGGGTACCGGCGAATGGGCGATGTAAAATGGGTGTAATGGTCGAAAGCAAGTCCGTAATGACCAATATTGCGGGTTGAATATGCAGCCTTGGCCATGGTTCGTATCGCCAGTGTTTCCACCACATTTTGTTCCTTTTTACCCTTCACATTATCCAGTAAATTGTTCATGGAGCTGGAAATGGTTTTGGCCGACTGAAGCTGAATACCATAGCCAAACCGGCTGATAAATGTGTTAAACGACTGCAATTTGTCGGGGTCGGGTTTGTCGTGAATGCGATAAACAAATGCTTTGGGTTTTTTTCTGCCTTTTGGTTTTCCAATAAACTCAGCAACTTTTTTATTGGCCAGCAGCATAAATTCTTCAATAAGCTGATTGGCTTCTTTTGCCACTTTAAAGTAAACTGAAAGCGGTTTTCCGTCTTCATCGATGTTGAATTTTATCTCCACCCTGTCGAACGCAATGGCTCCGTTTTTAAATCGCTGTTCGCGCAGTTTTTTAGCAAGGTCATTTAATTTCAGGACTTCTTCCGAAAGATCGCCTTTTCCACTTTCTATAATTTCCTGGGCTTCTTCATAAGTAAATCTCCGGTCAGAGTTGATGACGGTTTTTCCAAACCACTGTTTTACCACTTTCCCCTCGTCGGTCATCTCAAAAACAGCCGAAAAGCTGAGCTTATCTTCGTTGGGCCGCAGTGAACACACTCCGTTGGAGAGCCGTTCGGGAAGCATAGGCACTACGCGGTCGACCAGATACACCGATGTTGCGCGACTTTGCGCTTCGGTTTCCATAAGTGAATTGGATGTAACATAGTGGGTTACATCGGCAATGTGAACACCGACTTCCCAGTTTCCGCTATCCAGCTTTTGCAGCGAAAGGGCGTCGTCGAAGTCTTTGGCATCTGCCGGGTCGATGGTAAAAGTGGTTATGTTGCGGAAATCGCGACGTTTTTTGTATTCTTCTTCGGGAATTTCGAACGATATTTTTTCGGCTACTTTATCCACTTTTTCAGGGAATTTGTGTGGAAGTTCAAATTCTGCCAAAATCGCATGCATTTCGGCGTCGTTATTTCCGGTGTCGCCCAAAACTTCAGTGATTTTTCCAAAAGGACTGCGGGCTTTGGGAGGCCATTCAATAATTTCGGCAATGGCTTTTTGTCCGTCTTTGGCGCCATTCAGGTTTTCTTTGGCAATAAAAATGTCGAATCCCACTTTTCCGGCAGGTAAAAGAAAGGCAAAATTTCGCGACATTTCCACCGTTCCCACAAAAATGGTTTTTGCCCGTTCAACAATTTCAGTTACCTCGCCTTCGAGGTCGTGCTTTTTGCGGCGGGCATACAGGTGCACGCGGACCTTGTCGCCGTCCATGGCATTGTTCAGGTTTCGCGATGAAACCAGAATGGGGCGGTCAACTTCGTCACTGTTCACATAGGCAAATCCCTGCGGCTGGAGTTCAACAACGCCGCAAACGGTGCCGGTTTTGGCTTTCAGCCGGTATCTGCCGCGTGAAATTTGCTCGAGATATTCGTCATCTTTTAATTCTTCGAGGGTAACATTTACCAAACGTCTGCCTTCTGAATCTTTGATTGCAAGCCACGATGCTATTTGTTTGTAGTTCACTACCTTTCCGGGTTCTTCATACAGTACCGAAAGGATGGCATTTTTTAATTTTTTTTTGTTGAAAACTGCTGAATTCTGCAGTTTTCTGCGTTCTTTTTTTCTTTTACTCGCCATTTGGTTTCTATTAAAATCTGTGGCAATTTAGTTTATTCTGTTCAACTAAACCGGAAATTTTATGTAATCTTTTTAAAAAATTTCAAATTCTTCTTTGGTTTATTTAACAACCCCTTACCTGCATTGTTTGCAGGAATTTGTATGTTTGTGGGTCGTTTTTAAATAGAATGAAGATACTCGATAAGTTACCATATATCATTGTTGCAGGGTTTGCCTGGATTGTAATTGTTTCGTCGTGTGCCAACCAGGGAATGCCTACCGGTGGCCCAAAAGATTCCATTCCACCAGTTTTGATGGGAACGCAACCCGGATACAAATCGTTGAATTTTAAAGGAAACGAAGTACGTTTGACTTTTGATGAGTTTATTATTCCCGACCAGGTTTCGGAAATGCTGGTGGTTTCGCCACCGCTGGAAAAACGGACAACCATTCTGACCAAATCGAAAACCCTGATCGTCAGGTTTACTGAAGATTTACGCGACAGTGTTACTTATTCGCTCGACTTTAAAAATTCTATTGTTGACAACAACGAAAGAAATCCTTACGAAAGTCTTCGCTTTTCTTTCAGTACCGGAGACTGGCTCGATACACTCAGGGTTGCAGGCAAGGTAATTAAAGGGCTAAACCTTGAGCCTGTTGAGAATACCCTTGTTTTGCTGCATAAAAATCAGCACGATTCGGCTGTTTATACGGTAAGACCCGATTATATAGCAAAAACCGACAAAGAGGGAATGTTTCTTTTTGATAACATAGCAGAAGGGGAGTATCATCTTTTTTCGTTTAACGACCTGAACAATGACATGCTTTATAACGAAGGCGCAGAAGAAATCGCTTTTCATGATACGGTAATTGTTCCGTCGGCACATTTTCATGCAGAAGCCGATACCATGGCAACCGGAGCTGACTCGCTGCTGATTACTGGTCATATACATTTTTCGCCCGGACCTGTTTACTTAAGGCAGTTTACAGAAAAAATATTTGAGCAGTTTCTGAAAACCTCCAAAAGGGATTCGCGTTACCAGGTTACTTTTGTGTTTAACGAACCGGTTAGCGATACGTTTAATATTGAACTTGTTGATACTATTGTTCCCGACTGGTATGTGCTGGAACCCAATCAGAAATTTGATTCGCTGACGATGTGGATTGCCGATACCGTACTTGCCGCAAAAGAGAATATTAGGATGGAACTGTCTTATAATCAACTCGATTCAATGGGGCAGGTTTTTGTTCAAAAAGACACTGTTGACCTGCAGTTTGCTGAAAAAGAAGACGATTCGCGACGCAGCAGACGCCGGGAACGGGAGGATGAAGAAGAAGGACCACCGCCGGTACCGCAGTTTAACTGGACAACCAACCTGAGCAGTTCAGGTTTCAATTTGAATGAAGATATTGTTTTAACCGCTCCGCAACCTGTGAAACACCTGGACCCGGATGCAATTTTGGTATATCTGGCTGAAGATACGCTGAAAAAAGCACTTCCGGTTCAGTTTTTTCAGGATTCACTGGCATGGCGTACCTACCGGATTTCTTTTCCGTGGCAGAGTGAACTCAGTTATACCCTCGAAATTGATTCGGCTGCGTGTACCAACATATACGGTATTACCAGCAAAAAATTGAAATCAACCTTTAAAACACGACCCGATGATTATTATGGAACCATTAATCTGGAGCTCACAAATGTTGAAAGCCAGGTGGTGGTTCAGTTGCTTGAAAACAATGATGCTGAAAAAGTGTTGCGGGAGAAAATCGTATCTGAAAACAATTCTGTGGTGTTCGATTATCTGGCACCCGAAAAGTATAAGGTTAAGGTGATTTACGATGAAAACGGTGATGGCAAATGGAATACCGGCAGTTACCAGGACAGGAAACAGCCGGAAAGAGTGGCATACATTAACGAAGTGATTAAAGTAAGATCGAACTGGGATAGCAATTTAAGCTGGGATTTGAAACCTGATCCTGCTTTCACCAAAAATATCAGAGATATAGAACTTGAAGAGCAACTGAGAAAGGAAGCAGAAGAAAAAGCCAAACAGGAAATGGAACAACAATTTAATACCGGACAGCAGCAGAATGACATGTATCAGCCCGGTGGACTGAATCCCGGTGGATTGCAGCCAATGCGGTAGGCGAAAAATTTCAGAATTTTGCCCACGCGAAAAATTACAGGGAAACAAAATATAAGTTTCAGTATGTTTGATTTCTGAAAAAAAATGTGGTAATTTTATGTGATTCAAACTGAAATTAATCGGGCTGCTATGCAAAAAACGAAGAATCCGCTTATTTATGTAGTTCAGGACAGTGTTATATACAAAGACCTGATTGTTGGTTACCTTCAACAAAAAAAGTTCACCAATATTAAAACATTTAAGAATGGTGAAGAATGTCTGAAAGCTATTCACCATAAGCCCGATATTATTGTATTGGATTATTCGTTTGAGGGGATAACAGGTTTGGAACTGATGAAGCGGGTGCAGGCAGATCATCCGGAGATTGATTTTATTTTTCTGAGCGGACAAAACGATGTGGAAGTGGCTGTAAACATCATGAAAATGGGTGCTGCTGATTACATTGTGAAGAACGAAAAAGCTCCTGAAAATCTTTTGCATTCCATTGCATTTCTCATTTCTGCAACGCGGTCAAGAAAAGTGAAAAAAGGATTTCAGATTGGTGTTGTCGGATTTTTTATCATGTTGTTCCTGACCATCATGATTATTATTCTGATGACTATTTTCCTCGAAGATTTTAATTTGTCCTAAACAACTTGCATGTTTTGGTAAAATTGTGACTTGATTATTCCGGTTTTACTGTACAAAATTGCCTTGTTTCTTTTTTCCCGATTCGCTACCTTGCGCGCTTAATTTTTTAAAAATAGTGCAATGGGATTTGTTTCGGTTATAAAAAAATACAACACTACTTTTTGGGCATCGAATGTTATTGAATTGTTTGAACGCTGGGCATGGTATGGTTTTTACATGGCATTTGCCCTTTATCTGGTCAATTCAAAAGACACAGGTGCTTTGGGACTTACTCAGGCTCAAAAAGGGGTAATTATGGGAACCGGTTCCATGTTGCTCTATTTTTTGCCCGTAATAACCGGAGCTATTGCCGATAAAGTGGGATACAAACGCATTCTTTTCCTTTCGTTTACGGTTTACATTACCGGGTTTTATATGATTGGAAGTTTTGAAACATTCGGCTGGATGTTTTTTGCTTTTATCTGGACATGTATTGGCGGTGCGCTTTTTAAACCGATTATTTCGGCCATGATTGCCCGGAATACCACTGAAGAAACTTCTTCCATAGGGTTTGGAATATTTTACATGATGGTTAACATTGGCGGATTTATTGGGCCTTTTATTGCCGGTGTGCTCATGCAAAAGTCCTGGGATTTTGTGTTTTACATGTCTATCATCACGATGGGAATCAACTACTTAATAACCGCATTTTTCTTTCACGAACCGGTTGTAAAGGAAAAAGGTTCATCGCTTTTAAAAAGTATTGGAAATGCTTTTGTAAACATTGGCATTACACTAAAAAACTGGAAGTATGTTTTGTTTCTGATAATCATGATTCTTTTCTGGACTGCATTTAATCAGTTGTATTATTCCTTTCCGGTTTTTGTAGATCAGTGGGTGGACACGTCAGCATTGTACGACGGAATTCATACGGTTTGGCCCTGGCTTGCTGAAGCAATCGGAACTCCTGAGGGAACCATTACAGCAGTAACATTGGGAAGTATGGATGCTTTTTTCATTATTGTGTTCCAGCTTTTGGTTTCTGCATTTGTGATGCGGTTCCGGCCGCTGGCTGCCATGATGGGCGGTATTCTGGTACTTGCAGGCGGCCTCAGCCTGATGTTTTCGAACCAGAACAGCTGGCTGATCTTGCTGGGAATTCTTGTTTTTGCACTTGGGGAAATGGCCAGTTCACCCAAATTTACAGAATACGTTGGCCGCATTGCTCCTGAAGATAAAAAAGCATTATACATGGGAACTTCATTCCTTCCTATAGCTGCCGGGCACCAGCTGGCTGGATGGCTTTCGGGCGGTGTTTACGAGCGAATTGCCGATGATGTTTATTTGTTGAAACAAGAGGTCGCTAAACGCGGTCTTTCAATTCCCGAAATTTCAGATGCATTCAGTAAAAACGATTTTATTGCAGCAGCAGCGGA